>JBJOPU010000099.1:0-5706 GCA_046050505.1 Actinomycetota bacterium | reverse complement strand
CGCCCGCGACGGCGCCGGCCGCGAAGAGCTGGTCTTCGATTCCGAGCTTGGCGAGCCGGTCGGCGAGGTAGCCCACGGCTTCGTCGTTGCGGAAGTCGGTCTGCTGCACCCAGCGCTGAGGCTTGGCGCCCAGAATGCGGTAGAGGTTGCCGTCAGAGCCGCCCTCGACGACGATGCGGAACTCTTCGGTGTTGACGGCGCGCGGGCGTAGCACGATGCGCTCACGCACCTCGGCTTGGGCAGCCTTGGTCGCGCGGTCGGCATCGACAAGCTCGGCAAGCGCGAACGTGAGCGCACGAAGCCCCTCGCGGCTCACGGCGCTGATCTCGAACACGCGATAGCCACGCGCTTCTAGCTCAGGGCGCACGAACTCGGCGAGCTCGCGCCCCTCGGGCACGTCGACCTTGTTGAGCGCGATCAACTGGGGGCGCTCGAGCAAGGGCACTTGCCCGTCAGGAACCGGGTAGGCAGCGAGCTCGGTGAGGATGATGTCGAGGTCGCTGATGGGGTCGCGACCCGGCTCGAGCGTGGCGCAATCGAGCACGTGCAGCAGGGCGCTGCAGCGCTCAACGTGACGCAAGAACTCCAGGCCGAGGCCCTTGCCCTCGCTCGCGCCCTCGATGAGACCGGGAACGTCGGCGACCGTGAAGCGCGACTCGCCCGACTCGACGACCCCGAGGTTGGGGTGCAACGTCGTGAAGGGGTAGTCGGCAATCTTGGGCTTCGCCGCCGAGATGGCCGCAATGAGGCTCGACTTGCCGGCGCTCGGGTAGCCCACGAGAGCAACGTCGGCGACCGTCTTGAGTTCGAGGACGATGTCGCCCTCCCAGCCCTCGGTACCGAGCAGGGCAAAGCCGGGGGCCTTGCGCTTCGTGGTCGCGAGCGCGGCGTTGCCGAGGCCACCTTGGCCGCCCGGGGCGACGACGATGCGCATGCCCGGCTCGGTGAGGTCAGCGAGCTCGGTGCCATCGGCATCGCGCACGACCGTGCCAATCGGAACGGGCAACTCAAGGTCTTCGCCCGTGAAGCCCGAGCGGTTGTCACCCATTCCGGGTCCGCCATTGTCACTCGAGCGGTGCGGGCGACGGTGGTAGCCGAGCAGGGTGGTCTCGTGCGCGGCCGCGACGAGCACGATGTCGCCACCGTCGCCGCCATTGCCACCATCGGGCCCGGCGAGGGGCTTGAACTTTTCACGGCGCACCGAGACGCAGCCGTGGCCACCGTTTCCCGCGCGCAGGTGAAGGGTCACACGGTCGACGAACGTCGCCATGATGGTGCCTCCTCAAACTGCTGTGCCGCGGCGCTGAAGTGCCCGTGACTGCTGTCGTGCTGTGCTTCTGTGCTGCGCTGTTGCTGGCGTGGTGCTGCTCTCGTGCTGAACGACGAAGGGGCGGGCCGAAGCCCGCCCCCTCGCGTGAAACTGTGTGTCGTGCGTTACGCGCTCACGACGTTGACGACCTTGCGGCCGCCCTTCTGGCCGAACTGCACGGCACCCGCCTCGAGGGCGAAGAGCGTGTCGTCACCGCCACGGCCGACGTTGGCGCCGGGGTGGAAGTGCGTGCCGCGCTGGCGAACGAGAATCTCGCCGGCCTTGACGACCTGGCCGCCGAAGCGCTTGACGCCCAGGTACTGGGGGTTGGAGTCGCGGCCGTTACGGGTGGACGATGCGCCCTTTTTGTGTGCCATGTCTTCGTAGCCCCCTTGTTACTTAATGCCGGTGATCTTGACGCGAGTCAAGTCAGCGCGGAAACCCTGGCGCTTCTTGTACCCGGTCTTGTTCTTGAACTTCTGGATGACGATCTTGGGGCCGCGCAGGTCGCCCAGCACCTCGGCGGTGACCGTGACCTTCGCGAGCTTCTTGGCGTCGGTCGTGATGGTGTCACCGTCGACGAGCAGAACCGGGGTCAGCTGGATGGTGCCATCCTCGCTCGCCTTGATGCGGTCGAGAACGACAACAGTGCCGACCTCAACCTTCTCTTGCCGCCCACCGGCGCGCACAACTGCGTAGACCACGTTTCACCTTTGCTCTGTTAATCGATTCTCTGTGCCGCGCTCGAAATCCGGTGCGACGAGGAATGCGTGAGGGTGTCGGCGCGGGCTCAGCCCAGCGCGCACCAACGGTCAAGAATAGCCGACCGTGGGATGCTCGGTCAAACGCGCCCGCTCGGCGCGCTTCCGACCCCCTCAGCCTACAATCTCGATCATGGCTGTGCTGATCGACGAACCCATCTGGCCCGCCCACGGGCGACTGTGGGGACACCTCGTGAGCGACTCATCCCTCGACGAGCTGCACGCCTTTGCGACCGAGGCCGGCATCCCCGAACGCGGCTTCGATCACGACCACTACGACTACCCCGAAGAGCGACGCGAGCTGCTCATTGCGCAGGGCGCCGTGCCGGTCACGGGCAAAGAACTCGTCGCGCGACTCACCGCGGCAGGGCTGCGCGTGAGCCAGCGAACCAAGCGCGGACTGTAGTCCCGCGCACTCGTCACCAGATCGGCGAGAACCCCTCGAGCGTGCGCACGACGGCTCCTGACTCGATGTCGATGATGACCGTCGTGACCGAGGTGGCGCGGCCGTTCACGGGGCGATCGTCGGCGACAGCATCCGCCACCGACGGGGTCACCTCGACCGCGACGTACTGGTCATTCGGCGAGATCGTGAAGTCGCCAATGCTGCCGCGATCGTCGATCGTGCGCAGCAGCACGCGAGCAACCCCCGTGCCGTCGTCGGCCACGAGCACCACCCGCACGGCACCCGTGACCACGTCGGCGATCGCGACCTTCTGCACGCGCACCTCAGTGCTCGTCAAGATGGCCTCGCCCCCGAACGCCAACTCGCCCTCGACGAGGGAGGGGTCAAGGCGCGACTCGTCTCCGGTCGCGAGATCGACGACAACGCCGCCGAAGGCATCAGACCCCGTGATGCGCGTGCCATCGGTCGACAGGCCATACATCTCGGGAATCTGGCCGACCGGCAGCGCGAGCGGGGGCTCCGTGAGCTCGACGCGCACCAGTGACTGATCGAAGGCGTGCACGATCAGCGTCGCGGAGTCGGGCAAGAACGCCGCATCGAGGGTCGTGATCGGTTCGCCATCGAGCCCCGGCACGATCGACGCAATGCCTTGGCCAGCAAGGTCAACGATCGCGAGAGCACGATCCAGGGGCGATTCGCTCGACTCGGGGTCAACCGTCGTGAGCACCATGCCGAGCACCGTGCCGCTCGGGGGCACGATCAGGTAGTCGACCCGCACCCCGTCGGGCAGAGTCAGCGGCTGCGCTCCCCCGTCGGCGGCCACGGACTCGAGCACGCTCGTGCCGTCGTCGCCATCGCGCGCGATCACCACGACGTTCTCAATAGGAGCGAAGTGCTGGATGCCCGGCGCAGCCACGACAACCTCGCCACGCCCCTCGCCGTCGAGTGGAGCCCGCAGCACCTCATCAACGTCATCGCCGCGGTCAAGATAGAGCACTCCGCCTTGGGCGGTTGTGAAGCGGTGGCTGAAGGTAGCCGTAGCATCACGGCTCGGAGCCGAGACATCGCGCACCTCGACGAGATACTCGGTGCCGAAGCGCAGGCGCTGCTCGAACTGCACGATCATGAGGTCGCCCTGCACCGTGACCGACACCTCGGCAGCGGGCGTCACCGTGACCTGATCCGGCGTGACCTCGCCCAGGGGCTGGTTGGCAAACAGGCGCAACTGTTGGCCGGCCTGCTCAGTCACGCGCACCGGGTCAACAATGGCCGAGCTGAGCTTGGGGCCCTGCAGGCTACCCAACAAGAGGAAGACGGCCGCGACGAGCGTGAGGCTCGCGGCGAGCATCCAGAACGTTCGTTCGAAGCGTCGCCGCTCGCGCTGCTGACGCAAACGCTGGGAATGCACTGCCGCGCGCCGGGCAGCGGGAAGCGCGGGATCGACGGGGTCAGAAGAGGTAGGGCTCACTCGGCTGATCCACCGCCTCGACCCGGTCGGGAATCAGCACAATGGGCTTCGTGCTCGTGCGCGAGGGGTTACTCTCGAACGGCCCGGAGACCTGCACCCACGTATCGGGCGGGTACAGCTCGGCCCAGCCGGGCAGGTACACCGGCACCCCGAGTGGTTGAGCGTCGACCGCACAACACGTCACGGCGAATCGCGAGATGTAAAAGATCGAGTCAGGGTCATCGGCGTCGGCCGTGACAAAGCCAAGCAGGTCGGTGGCGGGCTTACCGTCGAAGAACGCGAGATCACTCGTCTGCCGCAACACAGTCGACCACTCCCGCACCGTGAAGGTGGCGACGGTCGCGGCATCGGCCGCGGATGCCGCGGCGAGCGTTTCCGCATCGTCGCTCGCCGTCGCATTGATTTCGCGCTGTTCGGCCGTCGCGGTGCTGAGCGTCGCGGGCGGAATGACGACCATCCCCAGCGCGAAGACGCCCGCGAGGCCAGCCGCAGCGATGCCGACGGCGCGCGAGCGGCGAGGCGGAAGAGGTAGTCCTTCGTCGTCGTGGTGCCGTGGGCTCGAGACGGCCGCGACCGCGGCAATGACCGCGATGATCGACATGATCACGGTAAACACGACGTACCGCGGGTGAATATAGAGAACGAGCTGCCCCGAGGCCGCCAGCCACAGCGTGATGACGGCCATGACGCTGATGATGACGACGCCGCGCCACCGCTGAAGGCCGCGCCACAGGGCGCCGCGTGACGACCGCTCAGGCAAAGAAGTTCACCACCAGTCCCAGGGCAAGGCTCAAGAGCGCGACGATCGTGGTCAGTTGCACGAGGGTTCGCGTGGAATACGTGGTGCGCATGAGCGCCAGCATCTTGATGTCGACGATCGGGCCGAACACCAAGAAGGTGACGATCGATCCCGGCAAGAAGGTTGAGGCGAACGGCAAGATGAAGAACGCATCGACGTTCGAGCACACCGAGATGATGAACGCGAGCACCATCATGGCCAGCACGCTATAGAGCGGGTCGCTCCCGAGAGCCACGAGCACGTCGCGCGGCACGATGACTTGAATGGCCCCGGCGATGAGCGAGCCGATCACGAGCGCCGGCATGAGGATGCTCGACTCACGCACGAACAAGTCGAGCGTCTGCTGCCGACGGTCGCGACCATGCCCGTGCCCGTCGTCGATGCGGCACTCCTCGGCAAACCGGCCGCTCAGCAGGCTCATCGGCTCGGGGTGCTTGCTAAACAGCCAACCGAGGATGTTGGCGATCGCGAAACCGCCAAGCAGGCGCGCCACGAGAATGCCATCGTCGAAGCCAAAAGCCTGGTGCGTCGTGATGATCGTGACGGGGTTAAGAATCGGCGCGGCGATGAGAAACGTCATCGACTCGGGCACGGTAAACCCGCGCCGCACAAGCCCTCGAGCGAGCGGCACGTTGCCGCACTCGCATACGGGCAAGAACATGCCGAACAACGAAATGACCGCGCGACGACCCCAGGGGTTGCGCGGCAGAATGCGCAGCAGCCAACTCTCGGGAATCCACACCTGCACGAGCACCGAGAGCGCAATGCCGAGCACGATAAACGGCAGCGACTCGATGATGACGCTCGTCGAGAGCGTCAGCAGGTCTTGAATCGGGTTCGGGATGCTCGGGTCGAGTTGTTCGGCCGTGTACGCCCGCACCGCCACCAGCCCGCCGAGCACCACGGTCGCACCGAGCGCCCACGCAACGTGCACGCCTCGAGCGTGGCGCCGCACGGGCACCG
>JBJOPU010000098.1:0-5716 GCA_046050505.1 Actinomycetota bacterium | reverse complement strand
TCCGCTGCGGCCACTGACGCGACCCGCACCCTCAACGCCTAGGTCGTCGAGCACAGCGATGAGCATGCTCTCGAGACAGCGGACGTACTGAACGACATCGATGGGGTCGGCGAGTCGAATGATGGGATACCCGACCAGCTGACCCGGGCCATGCCAGGTGATTTTTCCGCCGCGGTCGACCTCGATGACGGGAGTTCCGTCGACGGGCCGCTCATGCGGTTCGGTGCGCTTGCCCGCCGTAAACACGCTCTCGTGTTCGAGGAGTATGACGGTATCGGGCGCCCGGCCCTCGGCGACGGCAGAGTGCAGGGCACGCTGCTGCTCGAGACCCGACAGATACGGCACGGAGTTGGCGCTTAGCCCCGTGACGACGTAGTCGATCACGCGCTCAGTGTACGCCCGAGAGAGCCTTCTAGGCTGAGGGTGTGACCGACACACCTGACGTCTCATCGCCCGACTGGCCAGGGCAGCGTCTCGGCCTTCCCGAGAGTGGCTCTCGCTCGGTCGCTCGACTGGGTCGTCGCATCGCCGCGATCGTCATCGACTGGGGCGTGGCCGTTGCGATGTCGGCCGCGTTCTTCTCGTACGACTCGATCGCGACGCTGCTGATCTTCGTTGCCCTGCAGGTGCTCTTCACGATCGTCATCAATGCGAGCCTCGGCCACGCTCTGCTCGGGATGCGCGTCGTACCCATGGCGGGCGGTTTGCTGGGCGTCTGGCGACCCGTCGTGCGCGCACTTCTGATTGCCCTCGTTATCCCCGCGATGCTGTTCGACGAGAACCATCGGGGGCTGCACGATCGCGCGGCCGGCACCATTTTGTTGCGCCGATAGGCGCGCGAGTTCGGACTAGCGCGGTTTGGGCGCGCGAGCCTTCATCGGGTCAATGCCCTTGGGGATCGGCAGCAAGCTCGTCTTGCTCAGCGAGGTGAGGCGGTTGCTCACGGCGTAGACCTCGGCCTTCGTGATCGACCGCTTGAGTCGGTTGAGCGTGCGAGCGAGATTTTCGAGCTTGACGCTCTCGGGGTCGGGGCCGACCGAGATGAAGTGAACGGGAACGTTCGGAACAATCCGGCTAACGTTGCGTCGCTCGTCTTCCATCATGCGGCGGGTGCGTGACTGGGGCCCTTCGCCGATGATGACAACACCGGGCTTTCCGATGGCGCGATAGACGGCATCCTGCGTCTTCGGGCTCACCGTGATGGGCATTTCGCTCGCTTGCCATGCGCGGCGCAGCGACGACTTGAGAACGGCGCCAACGGCGCCCGGTTGGCCAGAAATCTGACGGTACGCAACACGCTCGGCGCGGCGGCCCAGAACGATCAGCACGAGCAAGACGCCGAGCAACACACCGGTCACGACCAACAGGATGCTCGCGAGCACGTCGCCCGGCGTCGCGAACACGGCGAGCAGAATGCTGGCGAGAATCGGCAGCAAGAAGACCAGCAACATGATCCAGGGGGCGAGCGGATCCATCCGCCTCGTCATCTGGAACACCTGCCACATCTGCTTCATGCGACCGGGTTCTTTCGGGGGCTTCTGAGCGGAAGTGCGGGCCATGCCTACCAGGATAGGGCCAGTGCTCGACTCCTCCCCGCCGCTTTGCGTGCTGGGGCATTCCCCAGTCGTTGGCGCCGGAACGCTGAGCGGGGAAAGGGCTTGTCAAGATCCGATTGTGACCCTCGAGAGCGTGCCCACTCCCTCGGTCGAGGCTGCCTCGACCGTGGGA
Organism: Actinomycetota bacterium; assembly: GCA_046050505.1. Lineage (GTDB taxonomy): Bacteria > Actinomycetota > Actinomycetes > Actinomycetales > Microbacteriaceae > Microcella. The sequence goes on along the minus strand of JBJOPU010000098.1, from coordinate 3,988 downwards.
GATTGGCACCCGGAGGCGGTTCCCGACGAGTTCGGCGGCTATCGCATCGTGCGGCTTGTGTCGCACTCGGAACGGGCAACAACTGCCCTTGTTCGGTCGGGCGACGAGACCCGCGTGGCTCGCGTGTTCGCGGCCCGTTGTTCCGCCGCGACGATCGACGCTGAACTCGCCGTGCACGACGCCGTCGCGAGCTCCGATGCCGCATTGCGCGAGCACGTCGCGGGATTGCACGACCTGGTGACACTGCCCGGTGGCCGACTGGCCATCATTCTGACTTTCGCCGCGGGTCCCTCATTGAGCGACGTTCTCGCCGCACGACACGGCCGACTGGCGCTCGGTGAGGCCGTCACGATCGTGGCGCCCCTGGCGGAGGCTCGTGACGCCGCCCATGCCGTGGGGCTCACGGGGTTGTCGTTCGCCCCGTCCGCGGTGCGATTCACAGCCGCGGGAGCCCCGATCGTTGTGCGATTGTCGGATACTATCGCGGGGCCCGTTTTGCCCGACAGGTTTCGCGCGACCGAGCCCGCCTATGTCGATGATCGCGAGCGCTTCGAGCGACTCCTTGCCGCCGTTGTGGCGGCGGTCACTCCGGCGGATCGACCATCGCTCACGGCAGCCATGGCCCCCCGAGGCACGGGCGCGTCGCTCGCGACCGCGCTCTTCGACCTCGCCTCGCCGATGCCGGTGCTTCTGCATCCGGAGGCCCGTGAACGAGTTTTCGACGACACGGAACCTGGCGAAGTGCTCTCCTCCTCGCCCAGTCCGCCTGCGCCGTCAGCCCCGACCGTCAATGAACCGGCCGTCAACGAACCGGCCGAGCGGGGGGCGACTCCGGGCTGGCTCGCCGCCACCCTCGACGCGCTGGGGACGCTCGGGCTGCCTTCGACCATTCGTTCGACCGTCGAAACGTTCGCGCGCACCGCGCTCAGAAGACTCGAGGTGCTCGTGGCGGGGGTCGCGGGGTTGGTCGCGCGCACGGGATTAGCGCGCGGGGGAGTTGCACGCCCTCGGTTCGTCGTTGCTGGAGCTGCCGGTCTGGCGGCTCTCGTGGCAGCGGTTCTGATTGTCGCTGCGCCGCCGGGTGGAGACGAGCCTGTGTCGGCGAGCGACAGTGACACCGCAGGCGTTTCGACCACGGCACCATCGGTGTCGGTCAACGGAGAGGCTCTCACTCCGGCTTCGGCTTCGAGTGCAGGAGGGATGAGTGAGGGAGGGGAGAGCGGCGTGGCCGCCATCGACTCGCCGGAGACGCTACGAGACCCCGGAGCCGAGGACTGGCCCGTTGTGGTCTCCGAGCTCGTGTCACGATGGATTTCGTGCCGGGCAGAGATTGGCCAGGAGGAAGCGGGCACATCACCGTTGTGTGCTGCGGACGTGGCACACCGCGGATCGGCAGCCGAGCTTTTGCTCGGCGAAGACGACCCGCGTCACGCACGCCTCGAGCAGTGGAAAGACGCTCTCGGAGAATCTGTGGTCGTCGAAAGAATGGGCGGTGCCGCTGTTATCGACTTAGTCATGAGAGCCGAATCAACCGACGCAGATCAACCCGCAGCATCAACGACAGCGGCCTCGCTTCTCGTGGTGAGAAGCGAGGCCGGCTGGCGTATACGCAGCGTGCTCAGTGACGAGCCGCGGGACTAAATGCCAAGGTCACCGTCAAAGTCGGCCTCTTCGAGACGCGCCTTGACGGCACTCAAGAAGCGAGCGGCGTCTGCGCCATCGACAATGCGGTGGTCGTATGAGAGGGCGAAGTAGACCATCGACCGAACGGCAATGACGTCTGAGCCGTCAACCTGAATCACGGCGGGCTTCTTGCTGACAATGCCGGTTCCCAGAATGGCGACCTGAGGCAAGAACACCACAGGAGTGTCGAAGAGAGCGCCGCGCGAACCGGTGTTGGTCAGCGTGAACGTGCCGCCCGCCAGCTCATCAGGCTTGAGTTGGTTGTCGCGCGTGCGCGTGGCGAGGTCAGCGATCTCACGGGCCAGTCCGGCGATGCTGAGGTCGCCCGCATTGCGAATGACCGGCGTCAGCAGTCCACGCTCGGTGTCGACGGCGATCGACAGATTCTCTGTCTCGGGGTAGACGATCGAGTCGCCATCAACAGTGGCGTTGATGATCGGGAAAGCCCGAAGCGCCTCGGTGGCCGCCTTCGCGAAGAACGGCAAGAACGACAGCTTCGTTCCGGTGGCCTTTTCGAAGTCGCCCTTCACGGCATTGCGCAGGGCCGCGACCTTCGTCACGTCAACCTCGACCACGGTCGTGAGCTGTGCGGTCGACTGCATCGAGATGACCGCGCGTTCGGCAATCACCTTGCGCAGTCGCGACATAGCGGCGGTCGTACCGCGGAGGGGAGAGGTTTCGAGGACGACTCGCGGAGCGGCAGCGGGAGCGCTGCCTGCCGGGCGCGAGGCCGCTGCGACGACATCTTGCTTGCGGATGCGGCCGCCAACACCTGTGCCGGCGACGCGCGAGAGGTCAACACCGTGCTCGGCAGCGAGCTTGCGAACGAGAGGAGTGATGTACGCCGCGGAGGTTGCAGACACAGCTGCTGGGGCGGGCGCCGCCGGCGCAGCAGGCGCCGGAGCAGGCGCTGCGGGCGCAGCAGGGGGAGCGACCGGGGCGGGGGCAGCCACAGGTGCAGGGGCAGCGACCGGTTCGGGAGCGGCCACAGGTGCAGGCGCGGCAACCGGTTCGGGTGCCGCGACGGGCTCCGGTGCCGCGACGGGCTCCGGTGCCGCAACGGGTGCCGGCTCGGCCACGGGTGCCGCGGCGGGTGCGGGGGCGCTCGCGCCGGCTCCGGTACCAATGCGCACCAGCGGGGTTCCGACCTCGACGGTTTCGTCTTCAGCGACGAGAATCTCTTCGATGACTCCGGCGACGGGCGACGGGATCTCGGTGTCGACCTTGTCGGTCGAGACCTCGAGCAACGGCTCGTCGACCTCGACCCGGTCGCCGACGTTCTTCAGCCATCGGGTGACCGTTCCCTCGGTGACGCTCTCGCCGAGCGCCGGGAGGTTGACGGATTCGCTCATCAGTAGTGCTCCTTCGAAACCTGTGGTGGGTATCTAGCCTAGTTGTGGACTTTGGGTCACATCGCGTGCAGAGGCTTGCCCGCGAGAGCGAGGAAGGCTTCGCCGAGCGCCTCGTTCTGTGTGGGGTGAGCGTGCAGGAGGGGGGCGATGTCTTCGGGGTGGGCATCCCAGTTGACGGCCAGTTGCGCTTCGCCAATGAGTTCGCCGACGCGCGCACCGATCATGTGCACGCCCACAACGGGGCCATCCACAACCCGCACGACCTTGATCGAGCCGGCCGTCTCGAGAATGTGGCTTTTGCCGTTGCCGGCGAGGTTGTAGTCGTAGCTCGTGACCGCCGCGTCGCCATACTGCTCTTTTGCCTTGGCCTCGCTGAGACCGACCGAGGCAACCTCGGGCTCGCTGTAGGTGACCTTGGGAATGTTGACGTCGCTGATGACAACGGGGTTGAGGCCGGCGATTTCTTCGGCGACGAAGATGCCGTGCTGAAAACCTCGGTGGGCAAGCTGCAGGCCCGGAACGATGTCACCGACCGCGTAGAGGCCCGGGATGTTCGTCTCGAGCCGCTCGTTCGTGAGCACGAATCCGCGGTCCATCGCCACGCCAACTTCTTCGAAGCCGAGGTTGGCGGTGGCGGGGCCACGACCAACGGCGACGAGAAGCAAGTCGGCCTCGATGGTCGCGCCGTTCTCGAGAGTGACGACGACACCCTGGTCGTTCTGGGTCACACCCTGGAACCGAACGCCGAGGGTGAACTCGATACCGCGCTTGCGGTAGGCGCGCTCGAACTGCTTCGAGATCGACTCTTCTTCCATCGGTACGAGGTGGGGGAGAGCTTCGATGATGTGCACCTCGGAGCCCCACGAGCGCCACACGCTCGAAAACTCGACGCCAATGACGCCGCCGCCGAGCACGGCAACCTTCTTGGGCACGTAGTCGAGCTGCAAGGCCTG
>JBJOPU010000097.1:0-5803 GCA_046050505.1 Actinomycetota bacterium | reverse complement strand
CGTATAGACGATCATCGTGGCGAGCGGGTTGAGGATCGACCACAGCTGCCCGAGCACCGTACGGCGATACTTGCCCTTGATGTCGCGCATCGTCAGATTCGAGAGAAGCTCTCGAGTGGTGACGAGCTCGCGCAGATAAGTCATAGGGCCCTCGGTCGGTGGGTTAGCCTCGATGAGTCTAAAGGGGCGACCTCCGGGTGACGGTCTGCTGCTGAGAGAGGTGACACGACGTGCGCGTTCTCATCGTCAATCACCTTGCCGCACAGCATCTCGGCGGCTCAGAACTGTCAATGCTCGGCCTCGTCGCCAACTGGCGTCAACACCACCCCGACCTCGAGGCGCACGTGCTCTCGCCCGCGCCAGGAACCGCCATGGAGCGAGCCGCCCTAGCCGAGGGCTGGAGCGCCTCCGTCGCGCCATACGGCGGCTGGGTCTCATTCCGCGAGCGAGAGACCGCCGCACGGCGGCGCCTCGAACGCTCCCGCGCCCGCGAGTACGTCGACGCGATCCTCACGGTGCTCGACGAGGTGCGGCCCGACCTCGTCGTGCTCAATACCGTCGTGACGCCGTGGGCCGCGGTGGCCGCCCGCGAGCGGCAGATTCCGGTCGCCTGGTTCATCCGCGAGTTTGTCGTCGACCGCCCCGGCTTTCGGCTGCGCGAGGGGCGAGACGCTACCCTGCACGCCGTTGACGAGTTAGCCGATCTTCTGTTCACGAACTCGCTCGCCGTGCGCGACAGCATTGCCGACGTCATCCGTCGCGATCGCGTCGAGGTCGCCCACCCCGTGATCGATCTGGATGCTGTCCAGCGAGCGATCGCCCACCGCACGCCCGCCCCCGCTCCCCGTGAGCCACTTCGTATCGGGCTGCTCGGCCGCGTCACACCCGAGAAGGGCCAGCGCACGGCGATCGCGGCGCTCGCTCTCCTGCATGCGCGGGGCGTGGATGCCCGGCTGGACATCATCGGCGGAGTCATCCTGCCCGGATTCGACCTTGAACTCCGTCGGCTCGCGCACCACGCCGGAATCGCCGATCGCGTGCGCCTCGTCGGGGAGCGTTCTCGTCCCCTCGAGCACCTCGCACGCACCGATGTGAGCCTCGTCTCGTCGCCGCGCGAAGCATTCGGGCGCGTGACGCTCGAGAGCCTCGCTCTCGGGATGCCCGTCATTGCGTCGACCGAGGGCGGAGCGCCAGAGCTTGTCGAGCACGGCACCAGCGGATTCCTTGTCGACACGACCGACCCTGGGGCGATCGCCCACGCGGTCGCGCGCTATGCGAGCGACCGTGCGCTCCTGGCGACCCACGGCGACGCGGCGACGCTGCGCGCCGCGGCCGTGCTGTCGGGGCCATTTGCCGCCACGGCGACGGTCGCCCTGCTCGACGAGCTCGTCGCTCGAGGGCCTTCCGCCGGCCCCGCGCCCCAGGCGCTTTTCACCGTGCCGCCCGTGTCAACGGTGGGACGACTCGCGCTTGAGATCGGCGACGCGGTCGCCACCATGGCTCAGCGCATCGCTCGACTCATTCGCGATCCCAAACCGCCCGTCCAGCGGCGGTGGCGGTCGCTTAGGCGCCGAGTTCAGCGGCGAGATCGTCGGGGCTGATTCGACGCACAGCGCTGGCTGGGGTCGCGAGTGCCCGGTGCAACGCACCTTCTGCCGCGGCGCCTTGAGCGATGTCGACGGGGTCGTGACTGTCGACGACAAGGACCAGCTCGGTCGCGAAACCCTCCAGCTCGGCCCCGAGTGCTAGCGCTGATGCGGTTGACAGCGCGATCGCGCGGTTGGTCGTCACGGTGTCAGCCGGCACGACGTCGACGAGTGTTCCGCGCGCCCGCGCCTCGCGCACGGCCGTGCTGAAGGGCCCAGCAGCGGATCGGGCGATCGGCTCGGCGGCATGCAGCAGGCCGAGGGTGGCCCCCCGCGCTTCGGCCGCAGCGAGCATCCCTGTCAGTCGGTGCTGCATCCGCTCGGTCGCAAGAGAGCGCGCATCGGCGATGATCAGGGCGTCAACGACATGGCTGCCTGGTGACCCGTCGATAATGTGCGGATGCGCCGGAAAAGCGCGGCGCTCGGAAGGGAAGTCGAGGCGTGCCGGGGAGCCGTGGCGCACGTGGCCCTCGAGCCAGTGCGCGTGCGCGTCGCTGTAGGCAACGCGCGCGGGGTGTGTGTAACCGTCGCGAAGGTCTGTGCCGCTCAGCGTCGACTCGCGGAATCGCACGAGGCTAAGCGCAACAGTGGGGTCAACGACCCGCACCTCGCCGAGCGCGGCGAGACGCAACCGATAGCCGGAATCAGCCGCCCGACGCACGGTGTCGAAGTATCCGATCGACTCGATTGCCCGCACCCGGTTGACCATGATCGACGACTCGGTGATCCGCACTGACCGCCCCCGACCGTGCACGGTTCGCAGCTCGTCGGTCAGCCTGAGCGAAGCGCTGACGGTCGCGATCGGCGGGTTGGGACCGAGCAGGGGCGCGAGCTGGCGCTCGATGCGCTGAGGGTGCGACCAGTCGTCGCCGTCGTGAAAGGTCACATACTCGCCCGTCACCTCGTCCAGTGCTTCGTTGCGTCTCACATAGGGCCCTCGACTGTCGGCGTGGCGGACAAGACGGATGCGAGGGTCGCGCGCGACAGCAGCAGCAAGTGCGGCATCGGCATTGGGGCCCGAACCGTCATCGATGATCAGGAGCTGCCAGTTCACGTACGACTGCGCCACGATCGAGTCGACCGCCGTTATGAGGAGCGCGCCCGGATCACGCACAGCGAGCACGATTGATACGAGTGGGCCCGCCATCGTCTGTGCGGCGGGTGCCGCGCACCGCACGCGGTCGAACGGTTCTGTCGCCGACATCTCGTCGACACCGGGCTCGTCATCGATGCTGAGCGGTGCCAGCCCGTGAGCGCTGTGCAGGGTGGCGAACCCCTGCCGCCACCGAAAGGCGTCACCGCCGGTGCCGGTGAACGGGTTGTCGAGGTCGAGCAGGATGAGGCGGGCTCCCGCGCCGCGAGCGAAGCGCGGGCCCAACAGTCGACGCGCTCGATGGCGCTCGCCCGCTTCCAACAGCAGTTCGATCAGCATGCGCCGCGCAGCAGCGTCGAGCGTGCCCACCCGCCGACGGTCGTCTGCCACAACGGCACCCAGGCGCACCGCCCGCACATCGACCTCATCGCGCGCGTGGGTGCGCGCGACGCGCAACACCGAGACGAGGCCCCCCGGTGCGAGCGTGAGCTCGCTCGTCTGGCCCTGGATCAACAGGGAGCGAAGGCGCGACCAGTCGGCCGCGCCTCGCGTCGCGCGGAGCGCAAGGACGTCGCGCAGCACTGGCGAACCGGTCGCGAGGGCATGATCACGCAGAGCCGAGGGTCCGAGCCGTCGTAGCGAGTCGGCGGCATCGAGCAGGCCGGCATCGATGTTTGACGCGGCCATGCGGGGCAGGGCTCCCTGGTCGAAACCTGCCTCGCGCTTCGCCGTGCGCCGCGCCTCCAGCCCGACGTACGCCGAGCGAACACGATGCGCGAGAGTCGACACGTCTTCCACCGTAGGCGTTCACCGCACCCCGCCGTACACGGTTAGTCTCGATAACGTGAGCCTCTCGCGAAATTTCACCCCCCTCGCGTCGCGACCGGCGCTCACTGTCGTGATCGTCGGGCAGGGGTATGTCGGGCTGCCGCTTGCGCAAGCCGTCGCTGCCGCGGGCATGTCCACCATCGGTCTCGACACTCGTGCCGACATCGTCGACCAGCTCAACGAGGGCCGGTCGCACGTTGACGACCTCTCCGACGCGGACGTCGCCGCCATGGTGTCGCAGGGGTATCGAGCGACGACCGATGCGAGCGTCGTCGCCGAGGCCGACGTCATTGTCATCTGCGTGCCCACCCCTCTCTCGCTGCTGCGCGAACCCGACCTCGGCGCCGTACGCGGCGCGACGGAGTCGATCGCACCCCACCTCGCGCCCGGGGCGCTCGTCGTGCTCGAATCGACGACCTATCCCGGCACCACGGAGGAGGTACTCAGGCCCATCATTGAGCGCGCCGGTCATGTGATCGGAACTGATGTATTGCTCGCCTACTCCCCCGAGCGCATCGACCCCGGCAACACCGTCTACACAATCGCGACGACTCCCAAGATCGTCGGCGGCACCGACGCCGCATCGACCGCCGCGGCCGTCGACTTCTATGGCCGTTTCGTTGACCGCGTTGTGACGGCGCGCGGCACACGCGAGGCCGAGACCGCAAAGCTGCTCGAGAACACCTACCGCCACATCAACATCGCACTCGTCAACGAGATGGCGCGGTTCTGCCACGAGCTCGGCGTCGACATCTGGGACGTGATCGCCACCGCCGAAACCAAGCCCTTTGGCTTCCAGGCCTTTCGGCCAGGGCCCGGTGTGGGCGGCCACTGCATCCCCATCGATCCCAACTACCTCAGCTTCGAGGTGCGTCGCCGACTCGGCGAGCCCTTCCGTTTCGTCGAGTTGGCGGAAGAGATCAACAGTGGCATGCCCGCGTACGTCGTTGAGCGCGTGCGGCGGGGCCTCGTGGCACGCGATCTCTACCTCACGGGTGCGCGCGTGCTCCTGCTCGGTGTGACGTACAAACCGAACATCTCTGACCAGCGTGAGTCGCCGGCCCTCGACGTGGCCGTGCTGCTTCGCGAAGCGGGTGCCACGGTGTCGTTCCACGACCCCCGCGTTCCCGTCTGGCACCTCGAGGGCGACTCGCTCGAGCGCGTCGTCGACCTCGCGGCGGCGGTCGCCGAAGCGGACGCCGTCATTCTGCTCCAGGCGCACCGCGAGTACGACGTCGATGCGCTCGCGGCGGAAGCGACCTACCTGCTGGATACCCGCGGAGTCACAACGACCGACAAGGCCGAGCGACTCTAGAGCTCGTCACGCGGTCGGCCCGGGAGTCCGCTCCGCCCGGGCAACCGCGGCAAGAACGGTGCTCCAGGACACCGTGGCCGCGCTCGCCGCCGCGTCCGTGCCGACGAGTCGCTCGAGTGCCTCGTCGAGCACAATGCTCAGTTCGTCTTCCGCCTCGGCGACGCGATAGACCAGCGATGTGCGGATGCCGAGGTCACGATCGCCCAGCCCGAGCAGGCAGCGGTCACCCGCCACAACGAGCAGGTGAGCGTCGACATCATCGGTCGCCAACACTTCGACCACCCGGCCCATCGAGATGAGCCGCTGGATGGGCTCGGCCGTCGCTGTGCGTGGCCCACCGCGACCGATGTCTTCCAGCCGCCGTACGGCCACACGCACGCCGTGCGCGCTTGCCGCCTCGAGCAGTTCAGGAATACGGTCTCTCGCAAACGAGCCCGAGACGCGAGTGTCTCCGATGACCAGCACGTCAAAAGCCGCGTCGCTCATTGCGGTGCCGGTCAGATGGGCGTGCGCCGGAAAGCTCCGCTCGAGCTGGGGGTGATCGATGCGCGCCGGTCGACCCGCAACGAGTTGCCCGCTCAGCCAGTGCGCCATCGCGGATCGGTAGGCAACACGCGCGGGGTGCATCCACTGATCGGCGAAGTCGCCTCCGCTCAGAGACTCGACACGAGAGCGCACCAGGGTCAGGGGTGCCCCGACGCGCACGACGGGCACGGGCCTGCCGGTTGCCGCTTCGAGGCGCAAGCGGAACTCGCTGTCGGCCGCGCGACGGACACCGTCGTAATAGCCGATCGCATCGATCACGGCGTCTCGGCGGAACAGGATGGTCGCCTCGGTCAGCCGAAGCCCCGACGCCCGCGGCTGGGCGAACCGCATGTCAGCGCCGACCCGAAGCGACTCCGAGACGTTCGCGAGCGTATC
>JBJOPU010000096.1:0-5852 GCA_046050505.1 Actinomycetota bacterium | reverse complement strand
CCTGCCACGCCGTCGTGACGGCCGCGAGCAACAGCAGGGCGAGCGGCTTCGCGAGTTCGGTGCGCCCCTCGTGCTTGAGAGCGAGCAGCGCCCGCCGTGCGACGCCCGAGTAGGGAATCGACGCAACGAGCGGCAGCATCGAGCCGTCGACCTCGAGGGTGGCGCGTAGGGGCCGCGATTGCAGCGCGGACGCGCACGAGCGGCACAGCGCGCGGTCGTGGGCGCCGCATCCTGCGCAGTCGACGGGCGCCACGAGCGCCCAAGCATCGGCGAGCGCCGTCGACACGAGCGACATCACGGTCATGAGCCGAGCGTGCCCGGCGGCGGAGCGGCGTGCCGGGCGCTCGGGCCCAATGGTGGAGAACCGCTACTGCTGCGTACCCAAGAACGAGGCGATGAGTCCCGTGTTCTGCCAACCCGAGCCGCGGGGCTCGAACACAACGCCGCTGGCGCCGAGCACGCGAATGCCGTCGACGCCCGCATTGCCGCCCACGATCTGCACGGCCTCGGGCGGTAGCCCGAGCGGGCGGCTGCGCCCACCGAGTTCGTGCAACTCGACAAGCGATTGCTCGTCGGTGCGTGTGATCGAGGCAACGCGCACTTCATCGACCCACGCGGCATCGACCGCGGTGTCTCCGTTGAGCGGAAGATCACGAAGCTCGCCGAGCCGCACGGGCACACCCGATGCCTCGTCACGGATGACGGCGGCGTAGACGAGTCGCGGACCCCCTGAGCCGTCGAGCATGAGCAGCACCCGGGCACCCTCTCGCGAGACCTTGAGGCTCACGACGCGCGAGTCGCTGGGCAGAGTCGCCTCCACCACATGCACGGTGCCATCGAGCTCGGTGGCGCGAATCGCCCCTGCCAGCCCACCCCCCGTTGCGGGAACAGACCACACGAATTGGTAGGCATCGATGCTCGGGGCGATCAGACCGGCACGGTCGTCGAGTAGCACCGGCGGCGCATCCCCCGTGGGCACCGCCCACACGCCGCCCGGAGCGAGGGCCGCCGCCAACGTGGTGCTGCGCGCGAGGGCAACGGCCGAGGCGCCGAGCTCGATCACCCGGGGGCTCACCTGCCCCAGCGGCTGAATGTCACCACCCGTGGCAAATCCGAAACCATCGTCGGCACGCAGCAGCAGGCGCGGATCGACTTGGGGCACCACCTCGGGCTGGCCCGACGTCCAATCAGGAATGCTCACGGCGTCTTGATCAACGGTGATCTGCACGCCGACGACACCGCTCACGGCGCGCAGGCTCGCGGCCAGCTGCAACCGCACGCGTTGACGCTCGAGGTCGGTGAGCGAGAGTACTTCGCTCGTGAGGTCGATCTGCGCGATACCGGCGTCGACGGTGACCGGCGCGAGGGCGAGTTTGGTGCCCTCGGGAATCGCCGAGACCGTCGCGCCCTGCGCCAGCCAGCTCGTCGGCTGGTCGAGCATCGCATTCACGATTCGGGTGGCGACTTCTGACCGCGACGGGAACCATCGCAAGTCAGGCACGAGATTACGGAACGCTGAATCCCAAAAGAAGAGCGTGTGCTGGCTGAAGGCGCTCGGAAATGCCTGCTGCGAGATGAGAATGCCGTTGCCGAGCTCGGCAATGCGCCACTCGCCCTCCTCTTGAACAAAGCGGAATGCCGGCAAGGTTTGCGTAGCGGTGTCGCCCGCGGCGGAGTACCGGCCGACGGCATCGACCGACGCAACGATCGGAACGCTGTAGGTCAGGGTCGTTTCGTCGACCTGCTCGATGGAGCCCTCGCGTGCGCGCACAAGAGTGCTCTCGTACGGGTTCCAGACGTCTGCCACATCGTCAGCAAGGTACGAACGCGCGATGCGGTAGTTGTTCTGCGCTGCCGTTGTTGCGGCCAAGAAGCCGCGCAAGATTTCTTCGGGCGTCGCGCCCGGGCTCGGGCCCGAGGGCAAGAAGTCGAAGTCGACCGCCACTCCCGTGTCGAGGTCTCCGCCGAGTTCGACGCCGCCCGAGAAGGGCACCGAGACACAGGCCGACAGCAGCAAAGCGGGTACGACGGCGAGCGCCGCCCACCGCCGACGACGGCGCTCGTGAGCCTTAGGCACGGTCATCACCTCCCGAGATCTCGAGAAGGGGATCATCGGGGTCACCCGGGGGCAGTTCAATGGGCGAGTTTTCGACCGACGCTCCACCCTCGCGGGGCAGCGTGAGCCGAAAGCACGTGCCCTCGCCGGGAACCGACCACACGTCGATGTTGCCGCCGTGCAGTTGCGCGTCTTCCGTCGCGATCGCGAGGCCGAGTCCGGTGCCCCCGGTCGAGCGTTGGCGCGAGGGGTCGGCACGCCAGAACCGGTCGAAGACGCGCTCGAGTTGCGCAGCATCCATTCCCACGCCGTAATCGCGCACCGCGATCGCGACGGCATCGCGGTTGCTGTCGACGTACACGACGATCGGGCGACCCTCGCCGTGGTCGACGGCGTTGCCCAGCAGGTTCTGCAGAATGCGACGGATGCGGCGTGACTCGACATCGGCCTCGAAGTACCCGCCGGGAGCCACGAGGCGCAACTCGCTGCCCTTCTCGACCGCGAGCGGACGAATGGCCTCGAGCGACTCTTCGACGAGGCGCACGAGGTTGGTCGGCTCGGTGTCGAGTTCGACGGCCCCCGCGTCGTAGCGGCTCATCTCGAGCAGGTCAGCGAGCATGACTTCGAAACGATCAACCTGCGCGTGCAAGAGCTCGGCCGTACGCGCGGTCGTGGGGCTGAACTGGTCTCGTTGCTCGTACAGCACATCGCCCGCGAGCCGGATCGTCGTGAGCGGGGTGCGCAGTTCGTGACTCACATCGCTGACGAAGCGCTGCTGCACGCGTGACAGCGCGGCGAGCTGCGTGATCTGTCGCTGCAGGCTGTCGGCCATGCGGTTGAACGAGCGGCCGAGTGTGGCGATGACGTCTTCGCCCTTGACGGGGATGCGCTCTTCGAGCTGGCCATCGGCAAGTTTTTCGGCCGTTTCGGCCGCGACGCGAACAGGGTTGATGGCGAGGCGCGTCACGAGGTAGGTCACGAGGCCGATCGTCGCGACGAGCAAGAGCGAACCGATGATGAGGGTCTGCTGTACAAAGTCGAGGGTCTGCTGCACGTCGCGCACGTTGTAGATCAAGTAGAGCTCGTATTGCCCCGCGGTCGGCACCTCGAAGACGCTGCCGACAACCAAGCCAGGGTCTGCGCCCTCGTCGCCGGCGATCGCGACGGCTTGCGTATAGAGGGCGCCGTTGCTCGCCGAGACCTGCTCGCGCATCTCTTCTGAGATGACACTGACGTCAAGACCACCCGTGCTTCGCGGGGTCATCGTCACCGACGTGGACTGACCGGGCGTGCGCAGAATGGCGAACTGGGTACCGCCCGGGCTCGATGCCACGCTGCGGATGGTCGTGACCGCCGTTTGGTTGACGGCTTCGACGTCGATCGTGCCGTCGGACGACACCGAGCTGTCGAACAGGTCTTGCGTCGTCACCGTCGCCTGCCGTGCCTCGGCGATGGCTTGAGTTTTGCGTGCCTCATACAAGTTGGTCGCGATGCTGAGCGACATATAGCCGCTAATGATCGTCACGGCGATGGTCGAGAGAAACACCGTGATCGCCACCGTGCGTAACTGCAGCGAACTGCGCCAGAGATGGCGCACGCGACGCACCAGGCTGCGCCAGGTGTACGGAGGCATGAGGCTCGAGGCGCCGCTCTCAGCGGGCAGCGCCCGCGCGGTATCCGACCCCGCGCACGGTCATGACGATGCTCGGGTTATCAGCGTCGAGCTCGACCTTGGCGCGCAGGCGCTGCACGTGCACGTTGACGAGGCGAGTGTCGGCCTTGTAGTGGTAGCCCCATACCTGCTCGAGCAACATCTCTCGCGTGAACACCTGGTTGGGCTTCATCGCGAGGGCGAGCAACAAGTCGAACTCGAGCGGTGTGAGCGAGATCGATTGGCCATCCCGCGTCACCTCATGACCGGTGACATCGATGATGAGGTCACCGATGGGCAAACGCTCCACCTCAGACTGGGCACTGGGGCGCAGTCGAGTGCGGATGCGCGCCACGAGCTCTTTCGGATTAAAGGGCTTCACGACGTAGTCATCGGCGCCACTCTCGAGCCCACGAACGACATCGGTCGAGTCGCTCTTGGCCGTAAGCATGATGATGGGCGTGCCACTCGTCTCGCGAATGCGCGTGCAGACCTCGATGCCATCGATGCCGGGCAGCATGAGATCGAGCAAAACGAGGTCGGGCTTGAGGCTCGCAAACGCCTCGATCGCGGCCGGCCCGTCGAACGAGAAGTGGGGCTCGAACCCTTCGCCCCGCAGAACGATGCCGATCATCTCGGCGATGGCGGCGTCATCATCGACGACCAGGATGCGCGCAGTCATGGGGCAGCCTCCGCTTCTTGTTGGCTCCAGCCTAGACGAGTGTGACACCATACGTTTCGAGCCGACCTCGGGCACTGACGAAGGGTGAGCACGTGAGCGATTCGACCTCTTGGGCTTCGCCAGGCGGCCCGACTCCCGACTCTCCTCAGATCGACCCCGCCGCGAGCCCCTACGCTCCTGCCCCCGAGTCCGCGAACCCCGGTGCTGCCGGGTCGACGCCGTACGGCGTCGTGCCGCCGGCGCCGGGCTGGACGCCGCCCCCAAAGCCCGGACTCATCCCCCTGAGACCCATCGAATTCGGCACCGTCATGGGCGCGAGCTTTCAAGTGCTGCGCCGCAACCCGCGCCCCACGTTCGGCGCCGCCCTGTTGCTCAATGCGCTCGTGGTGTTTTTGTCGACCGGCATCAGCACGGTCATCCTGTTCTCGGGCATCGACCGCGCATCGCGGGCGAACCTCGCCGATGCCGACACGATCGTTGCCGGAACATTCGCTCTCGTGCTCGTGGCCACCTTGTTTGCGGTCGGTATCTCTGTCGTCGCGCAAGCCCTCTTGCAGGGCATCATCTCGGTCGAGGTGTCGCGCGCGACCCTCGGCGAGAAGCTCACGCTGCGGCAGCTCATTCAGGTGGGGCGTGGCCGTTGGTGGGCGCTCATCGGCTGGACGGCCCTCGTGGGCCTTGCCGTCGGTGTCGCGTTCGCCGTGTTGATTGCCCTCAGCCTCGGGTTCTTCATCGTGGGTGAGCCGGCCGCCATTGCGGGTGGCATTGTGTTCTTGCTGCTCGGCGGTCTCGGGTTCATCGTGCTCGCCGCATGGTTGAGCACCAAGCTGGCTTTCGTGCCTGCGTCGATCATCATCGAGCGGCTGCCGCTCGCGGGTGCCGTGCGCCGTTCGTGGTCACTGGTTCGCGGCGCGTTCTGGCGAATCTTCGGCACCCTGTTGCTCATCACCTTCATGGTCAACGTTGCCGCGAGCATCGTGACCACGCCCGTGCAGTTCGCCGCGACGTTCGCGCTTCCCCTGGCGAACCCCGCGGGCGAAGTCGAAACCGACTTCACGCTTTTCATCGTTCTCAACCTCGTCGTGGTTGCCATCACCTCGGTGGTCGGAGCGATTGGGGCGGTGCTCACAACAGCCGCCACCTCGCTGCTCTACATCGACCGCCGCATGCGCACCGAGGGCCTCGACCTCGAATTGCAGCGCCACAGTGAATTGCGGGCGAGCGGTGCGGCGGGCGACGACCCGTACCTCACGGCACCGTGACGCTCGGCGTTCCGGTCGAGCCCGATGCTCCGGATGCTCGCGACCTGCTTCTCGACGAACTCACCGACCCGGCCTACGCCGAAAGCCAGCCAACGTGGTTCGATCTCGTCACGCAATCCGTGCTCGACTGGCTCGGCTCCCTGCGTCTCGCTGAGGGAGAAGGCCCACCGGCTCTCGCCTTCGTGATCGGTGCGATCGTGC
>JBJOPU010000095.1:0-5893 GCA_046050505.1 Actinomycetota bacterium | reverse complement strand
ACAGAGACGATCGTTGGCTCATCATGGCCCGCGGCACGCTCACGCTCGAGTTCTTTCCGCACGAACACCTCGACCCGGCGACGAGCGACTTTCAGGCGAACCTTCGGGTCGATGACCTCGACGCGCTGCACAGGAACTTCGCTGCCGCCGGCATTCCGCAGGCAATGTTCGGCATCCCTCGTCTCACCCCCATCGACGTTCAACCCTGGGGTGCACGGGCGGCTTTCATGGTCGACCTCGACGGCACGATGCTTCGACTGATAGAGAATTGACCATGGCCACCGCACCCGCAACCCTCGAGCGCGTCGCCCGCATGTCGTTCGGGCAGGTGTACCCGCTCTACATCGCCAAGCTCGAGCGCAAAGGCCGCACGACGACCGAGCTCGACGAGGTCATCACGTGGCTGACAGGGTTCGACAGTGCCGCCATTGCCCAACACGTGGCCGACCAGACGACGTTCGCAGACTTCTTCGCCCAATCGCGGCTTCACCCCAACGCCTCCCTCATCACGGGCGTGATCTGTGGCGTGCGCGTCGAAGAGATCGAAGAGCCCCTGATGCAGCACGTGCGCTACCTCGACAAGCTTGTCGACGAATTGGCGAAGGGTCGCCCGATGCAGAAAGTGCTGCGCACGAGCGCGTGACGATGCGCTGCCCCTGCTTGAGCGGACTCCCCTACGCCGAGTGCTGCGAGCCGCTTCACCGCGGCGTGACCGCCGCGCCCACCGCCGAACAACTCATGCGGTCGCGCTACAGCGCCTTTGCGGTGGGCGACGCCGACTACCTGCTCACGACGTGGCATCCGTCGACGCGGCCCGCAATGCTCGAGCTTGACCCCGAACTGCGCTGGTACCGCCTCGACATCATCGGCCGCTCGGCCGGCGGCCCGCTCGACACGCACGGCGAGGACGAGTTCGAGGCGTTCTGGCGCTCCCCCGACTCTCGTGGCTCCCAACGCGAGCGCAGCAACTTCGTGCGCGAGGGCGGGCGCTGGTTCTACGTGGCGTCCGTCTAATCTCGCGAAGCCTGAGCGAGCGCGGCGTCGAGGTCGCGCCAGAGGTCAACGCCCGCCTCGAGCCCGATCGACAGGCGCACGACGCCCGCGCCGGGGCGAGCATCCGGAGCCACCGGACGGTGCGTGAGCGATGCCGGATGCTGCACCAAAGAGTCCACGCCCCCAAGCGACACGGCGTGAGTGAAGAGCTGCAGCCCGCCAATGAACCGCTCGGCGGCGGCGTACCCTGCCGCGAGCTCGAGGGTCAGCATGGCGCCCGGGCCGCGCAGTTGCCCGCCGAGGATTCCCCGTGGGTCTGCGCCCGGCAGCCCCGGGTAGTGCACCCGCGCGACGGCAGGGTGGTCGAGCAACCGAGTCGCGAGCTCTCCCGCGGTCGCCTGCTGTGCGCGCACCCGCAAGGCCAGAGTCGGCAGGCCGCGGTGCAGCAGGTAGGCGCCGAGCGGGTGCAGCAGCCCGCCCGTGATGGCCCGCACCGGGCGAATCGCTTCGGCCCACGCAGCGTTCGACGCGACGACGCCGCCCATCGCATCCCCGTGGCCACCGAGATACTTCGTCGCGCTGTGCAGCACGAGCGCGGCGCCGTGCGCGAGCGGGTTCTGGAGCACAGGGGTGGCGAATGTGTTGTCGACCATCACCGGCACGTCGCCCGCGGTCGCAACCACAGCGGCGATGTCGACGAGCTCGAGCGTGGGGTTGCACGGGGTCTCCATGACCACGAGGCACGTGTCGTCGCGCACCGCGTCGCCGACCTCATCGGGTGCGCAATAAGTCGTCTCGGCCCCGAGCAGGCCCGAGGCGAGCAAGTGATCCGTGCCGCCGTAGATGGGCCGCACGGCGACGACGTGCCGGCCCCGATTTTGGTTGAGCGCGGCGAGCAGCGTCGCCGAGAATGCCGCCATACCCGTGCCGAACGCGACCGACTCCTCGGCACCTTCGAGAGCCGCGAGCGCGCGTTCAAAGCGCGCAACAGTCGGGTTCCAGAGGCGCGCGTAGACGTTGCCGCCGTCGGTCGGGTGGCCTCCCGTCGCGATCGCCTCATACGACCCTCCCCCGACCTCGATGTCGGGCAGCGGGTTGGTGGTCGACAAGTCGATCGGCAGCGCGTGCACCCCCAGCGCGGTCAAATCATCGCGACCCGCGTGCACCGCAAGGGTCTCGAAAGTAACTGCAGGGTCAGAAGCGCCAGTGCTCGACATGCCGTGATTCTGGCGCAGTCTGCGGGTTCAATGCCTGTCGACCGCAGAACGCGCGCTGATTGACGCTGACTACGCGCATGCTTCATGCTGACGGGATGCTCGACGCCTCCTCCCCGCAGAACCCGCCGCCCGCATCCCTCGACGCCATCGACCTCCAGCTGCTCACCGAACTCGAACGCAACGGGCGCCTGACCAACGCGGCGCTCGCCGCCCGCGCGGGGATCGCCGAATCGACCTGCACCCAGCGCTTGCGGTCACTGCGCGACCGCGGGGTCATTCGCGGCTTTCGCGCCGACATCGACCCGGCAGCCCTCGGCCTCAGCCTGCAGGCGCTTATCACCGTGCGCCTCGGCACCCACGGCCGCGAGCAGGTGCGCGCCTTCGAGCAACGCGCTCGCACGCTGCCCAACGTGCTCACGGCCTTTCACGTCGCCGGAGCCGACGACTACCTGCTGCACGTCGCCGTCTCCTCGGCCTCAGCGCTGCGTGAGCTCGTGCTCGAGCACCTCACGACGCATCCGCACGTGCGTCACGTCGAGACCCAGCTCGTCTTCGAGGTCATTGAGGGCCTCGGGATGCTCCCGCGCAGCGAGTCCGCGCCCCACTAGCCCCTCTCATGTCGGCGCGGTGCGGGTTCAGCCTCAGTTGTCCCGTACCGAGGGCCCGCCACCCAATTCTTCGAACAGGGTCAGTTCAACGTCATCAGGGGCGACCAGCCGGGCGTTGAGCGATTTCCACGGCGTTTCGCGGGCCGACGCCACAACCTCGGCGCCAGCGGCCTCGAGATCGACGCTCGTCGCGCGCGCGTCGTCAACCTGCACCGCGACGCGCCACCGAGGGCTGTGGTGCCCGTCGGTCTCAATCGAATCAATGAGGTCGACCTGAGCCGCGTTGGCGAGCTCGAGCGTCGCCCTGCCGACTTCGAGAATCATGACGCGGGCATCCCCTTCGCCCTCGAATGCGGCGGTCTCCTCCAGGCCGAGCGCGTCGCGCCAGAACGCCACCGCGGCGTCGTAGTCGTCGACCTGAATAACGAGCCGCAGTTGGCGAGCGCTCATGCCTATTCCCCCGCGCGAACGGTCGCGGCCGCCCACGCTTCGAGTTTTGCGGCCGACGCTCCCGAGTCGATCGCCTCTGCCGCCACAACGAGTTGTTCGGCCAATCGCTCGACGAGCGGGCGCCGTATTTGCTCGGGGTCGTTCGCGAGGCGGAACGAGACGAGTCCGGCTGCTGCGTTGAGCAGAACGATGTCGCGCACGGGGCCGGGGTCTCCAGCAAGCACGGCACGCGCGAGGCCTGCGTTGTGCTCGGGGGTCGAGCCGAGTATGTCGTCGACCTGTGCGGTCGCAATGCCCAGCTCGCGCGGGTCGAGGTCATGCTCGGTCACAAAACCCCGCGAGACCTCCCAAATGTGGCTGTGGCCCGTCGTCGTGATCTTGTCGATGCCGTCATCGCCGCGGTAGACGAGCGCTGTTGCCCCACGGGTGCGGAACACGCCCACCATGAGCGGCACGCGGTCGAGACTCGCGACGCCAACGGCCGAGGCCTCGGGCCGGGCGGGGTTGCAGAGCGGGCCCAAAATGTTGAAGACCGTCGAGATGCCCAGCTGGCGCCGAGGAGGTCCCGCGTGCCGAAACCCCGGGTGGAACACTGCCGCATTGAGATACGTCAGGCTCACCTCGTCGAAAACCCGCGCAACCTGTTCGGGCTCGAGGTCGATATTGACGCCCAGGACACTCAAGACGTCTGATGCACCGGATGACGAACTCGCGGCGCGGTTACCATGCTTGGCCACGGGCACCCCCGCCGCGGCAACGACGATGGATGCCACCGACGAGACGTTCACGACGGCCCCGTACGGGTCTCCCCCGGTTCCGACAATGTCGAGCACCATGGAGTCGATCTCGATGGAACGGGCGTGGCGAAGCGCAGCATCCCGAAAGCCCACGATCTCGTCGACGGTCTCGCCCTTGGCCCGCAAAGCCACGAGAAAACCGCCCAACTGGGCTTCGGTGGCCTCTCCTGAGACCACTTGTTCCATGGCCCACGAGGCCTCCGCGATCGAGAGATCATCGCCTTCGAGCATGCGGGTGAGAATTCGGGGCCACGTGGGGGTCGTTGACATGCCTCGATGCTACTTTCCCGCTCGATTCCGGGGTGTCGCCCGGACCGAACCTCCGGTTTCATCGGTCATAATGAACAGGTGACCAGCACATCGATTTCGAGCTCACTCAGCGCTCCCACGATCAACCGACCGAACGTCGTTGCCGTCGGCACGATCGTCTGGCTCGGAAGCGAGGTGATGTTCTTCGCCGGCTTGTTTGCGATCTACTTCACGCTCCGGTCGACGTCGCCCCAGCTGTGGGAATCGGGCACGGAACTCTTCAACATTCCGTTCGCCACGTTCAACACGATTGTGCTGGTGCTCTCGAGTGTCACGTGCCAGTTCGGCGTCTTCGCCGCCGAACGTCTGCAGGCCAAGCGCACCGGGTGGAGCCCCGTCAAGTGGGGAATGGTCGAGTGGTTCTTCTTGACCTACGCGATGGGCGCCGTGTTCGTTGTGGGGCAGATCTACGAGTACTCGGTGCTCGTCAGTGAATACGTCACGCTTAACTCTGACGCCTTCGGTTCGGCCTTTTATCTGACGACGGGCTTCCACGGTCTGCACGTGACGGGCGGCTTGATTGCATTCCTGCTGGTGATCGGCCGCGCATACGCCGTGAAGACCTTCACTCACAGGGATGCCACGAGCGCCATTGTGGTCTCCTATTACTGGCACTTCGTTGACGTGGTCTGGATCGGCCTGTTCCTCGTCATCTACGTCCTTCAATGATCCGCAGAATCGAGACGCACCCCACCATGGCACCCACTTCAGCATCCGCCCGCCGCGCTGGCCGCCGCCACCCGCTCGCAACGACTGCACTCCTCGTTGTGGGTCTGCTGGCAACCGGCGGTGCGTACGCACTTGCGACCACGACGGCGACCGCCGAAACGACCGCAGCCAGCGCCGAGCTGATCGACGAGGGCGGAAAGCTCTTCGCCGCGAACTGCGCCAGCTGCCACGGCATGAACGCCGAAGGCACGGCGGCTGGCCCCACGCTCATTGGCGCGGGTGCCCTCGCGGTCGACTTCCAGGTGGGTACGGGCCGCATGCCGATGGCCGCATCGGGCCCGCAAGCCGAGGTTAAGCCGGCGCAGTTCACGCAGGCGCAGATTGACGCGATGGCCGCCTGGGTCGCCGACCTTGCTCCCGGCCCCGCTGTTCCGCCGGACCGCTACATCGCCGGTGATGGCGACGCCGCACACGGAGCCGAGCTGTTCCGCATCAACTGTGCGATGTGCCACAACGTGGCCGGCGCCGGTGGCGCATTGACCGAAGGCAAGTGGGCACCCGGGCTCGCAGGCGTTGACCCGGTGCACATCTACGGCGCGATGGTCACTGGCCCGCAGAACATGCCGGTTTTCAGTGACCTCAACCTCACCCCTGAAGACAAGAACGACATCATCACGTACCTGCTGTACGTGCAAGAGAATCCGTCGGTGGGCGGCTGGGACCTCGGTGCTCTCGGTCCCGTCTCTGAGGGCCTCTTCATCTGGATCTTCGGCCTCGGCGCTCTCGTCGGTGTGACCATCTGGCTCACCGCGAAGTCCAACTAGGCCCGCACGCACTTCGAGGAAAGGAC
>JBJOPU010000094.1:0-5917 GCA_046050505.1 Actinomycetota bacterium | reverse complement strand
GACGCCTTGAGCGCTGGGCCGGTGGCTGCAGTGCTCGGTGGTCCGCTCCTCCTTACCGCACCGGGCAGTCTGCCTGCCGAGGTCGTCACCGAGATCAACCGACTCAACCCCGACGAGATCATCGTCGTGGGAGGCACGGGCTCTGTTTCCGCTTCCGTCTACTCGGCGCTGAGCAGCTTGGCCCCCGCGATCAAGCGCGTCGGTGGGGCCGACCGTTACGAGACATCACGACTCATCACGCTCGAGGGCTTTCCCACGGCAACGACAGCCTTCGTGGCTGCGGGCGGGGGCTTCCCCGATGCGCTCGCAGCCGGCGCAGCAGCCGGCGCTTTCGGGGCACCCGTGGTCTTGACCGAGGGGTACCCGCTGATCGCCCCTGAAGACACAATGGCCTTTCTGAATTCCCTCGGCGTCAGCAGCATCTACGTGGTCGGCGGACCGGGTGTCGTTTCTGACTTCGTCGTCAGCTTTCTCGACCGCACAGCGCCAACTACGCGGCTCTCGGGCGCCGACCGTATCGCCACGGCCGTTCGGGTCAACCAAGAGGCGTTCCCGACCGTTTCTGATTACGTCTATCTCACGAACGCGTTCTCGTTCCCCGACGCCCTCGCGGGAGGGGTGCTCGCAACCCGCGTGCCGGGCCCGCTTTACACCGTGCGCCAAAACTGCGTTCCGGCGTCGGTGCTCGATGAGATTTCGCGACTCGATGCGCGCGAGATCAGACTGCTCGGAGGAACGGGGATCGTCTCCACCACGGTGGCGGCACTCCGCAGTTGCTGAGCGCGCTCTCGGGTGTCGTTCAGCAGGACGGTTGACTCTAGAGGTCTACTCGAGGAGAGCATCCGTGGTCGATCGCATTTTGGGCGTCTACAACGCGAACGGCGGGCTGGTCGGCGAAGTGCGCTACATCGTCGGCCACCTGCTGGGCACGGTGAGTTGTGCACTCTGCGACATCACGCACTCCCCCGTGCGCCGAAAGCGCGAGTGGGATGCGCTGGTGACCGAGCTCGGCGTGCAAGTAGATCTGCGTCACCTCAATGAGCTCGACGCGCGCGAGGCAGCGGCGGTCGGCGATCGGGCGCCCGTGGTGCTCGTCGATCGAAACGGGCTGCTCGAGCCCCTGCTCGATGCCTCCCAGCTCGATGCGCTTGACGGATCAGTGAGCGCGTTCGGGGTTGCCCTGCGCGCCGCGCTCGCAGACCTCAGTCAATAGCCTCGGCGAGCGCCGTCAACAGGCGCGGCAGAGTCGGCACTCCTTCCGCACGCAAGAGCTCGCCCCCGTCACGGTTGTAGATGATCGTGGTCGGCGTGCTGCGGATGCCGAGCTCGGCGGCGCGGGCCTGGTGCGCCGCGACATCCCGTTCGTCCACCGTCAGAGCCGGCACGAGCCGCTGCGCCTCGGCAATGACCTCGCGCGCACGATGACACGGGTCACAAAAGGCCGAGGTGAAGAGTTCGATGCGCACAGTGCCAGGGTACGCGTGGTAGCAGCCCGCGGTGGGCGACGAGGGTCGCCGGTAGACTTCCCGCGTGAGTTCAACGACCGACCGCCTTGTCTGGATCGACTGTGAGATGACGGGGCTCGATCTGGCGGTCGATGACCTCATCGAAGTGGCCGTGGTCATTACCGACTACGAGCTTGAGCCCGTGCATCCCGGTTTCAGCATCGTTATTGCCCCGACCGAGGCTGGTATCGCCAATATGGGCGACTTCGTGCGCGACATGCACGCCGCCAGCGGCTTGCTCGACGAGCTCGACTCGGGCGTTCCCCTCGACGCTGCCGAGCAACAGGTGCTTGCCTACATCACCGAGCACATTCCGACGGCAGGGCAAGCGCCGCTGGCGGGCAACACCATCGGCACCGACCGCGCGTTCATCAACCGCTCGATGCCCAGCGTTGACGCCCATCTTCACTACCGCTCGGTTGACGTTTCGAGCATCAAAGAGCTCGTTCGCCGCTGGTTTCCGCGCGTGTACTTCAACGCCCCCGCCAAGAACGGCGGGCACCGAGCGCTTGCCGACATTCTCGAGTCGATTCGCGAACTCGAGTACTACCGCCGGGCCGGTTTCGTGGCCGACCCGGGGCCGACGTCGGATGAGGCTCAAGCGGCCGCCGCAGAGGTCGTGCAGAAGTGGGCGCCCCGCCTGTAATAGACTGTCGTGTCGGCCATCGCGAGATGGCCAGCATGGTGGGTATAGCTCAGCTGGCAGAGCGCCTGGTTGTGGTCCAGGAGGTCGCGGGTTCAAGCCCCGTTACTCACCCCAATTGCTTTCCTCACGGTTGATCGACCGGTCGACTAGAGTGTTTCTCAGCAACGACTGTGCGCGCTGCGACGGAGGACACCATGATGATGACGGTTGTTTCACTTCATCACCCTGTCGGCTGGGCGATTCCGCTCGAGCCGGGTAACCCCGTGGACCTGCTGCCCGGCGGCGGCGCCATCGTGACACTCGTCGTCGTCGGCATGATCGCCGCGGTAGCGATCGGCATCTGGCGCATGTCGCTCGTGAATAGTGCGTCGAAGCAGCTCGGTCTGACCGACGAACAACGGTTTCTGGCCGTCACCGATGAGCGCGGCGGCACCGCGGTCGTCGCCGGCGCCATCATCGGAGAAGCTCTCGCGAGTCCGTCAGTGACGGATGGCGAGCCTGCCGACCTCTCCACTCGCCTCGCCGCCCTCCAAGAGGCCCTCGATAACAAGCTGATTAGCCCCGAAGAGTTCGCTCACGCGCGGCAACGCATCCTCGACGAGGCCTGACCTGACGACGACCGTCGCCGCGCCCTCCCCGCGTTCGTCGGCTCAACAGGTCACAATGGATTCGTGAGTCCTCTCGAGCCGCCGACCTCTCGACGGGACGATTCCGCGCGAGAGCAGACGGGCGGCTCGGTGCTTGAGCGCCCTCTGCACGCGGCCGAGGTGCCCTGGACCGTTGTGGTCTGGAACGACCCTGTCAATCTCATGAGCTATGTCGCGTGGGTGTTCCGCCGTCATTTCGGAGTAGATGCCCCCACCGCTGAACACCTCATGATGCAGGTACACAACGATGGCCGGGCGACCCTCGCTGAAGGCAACCGCGAGCACATGGAGCGCCACGCTGAGGCGATGCACGAGTACGGCCTCTGGGCCACGGTCGAGCGGGCCCCTCGATGAAGATCACTGTGCCCACGGGTGCCGCTGCCGAGCCGGGTATCGCTGGCGTGGTTCTCGTCGAGCCCGAAGAAGCCCGCATTCTCGTTTCGCTCGCTGACCAGTTGCAAGCGTTGCTTGCCGAAGGCCTCGAGTCGCCAATCGACGACGACTCTGCCGTGCGACGCTTGCTGCCCGACGCCTATCGCCATGAACCCGAGCTCGCTGACGAATGGCGTCGCTTCAGCCGCCGGGGGCTCGTCGACCGCAAGATCGGCTTTGCGCGCACCCTCTCGCGTGCCCTCGCGCCCGTCGCTGATGAGGGCCTTGCGCGCTCGGTGCCCCTGTCGACGGATGCCGCGCTCGACTGGATTCGCGGCATCGGCGATCTGCGGCTCGTCATCGCCGATCGCATGGGCATCATCGTCGACGGCGACGAAGGCTCGTTCGGCGAACCGGGCTTGCGTGACGTGTACGACTGGCTCGCTTGGATGCAAGACGGGCTGGTGCAGGTGCTCGAAGCGAGCGAGACCGCTCCTGGGTCGGGCCCGTGA
This sequence comes from Actinomycetota bacterium, assembly GCA_046050505.1. Classification (GTDB taxonomy): domain Bacteria; phylum Actinomycetota; class Actinomycetes; order Actinomycetales; family Microbacteriaceae; genus Microcella. The sequence goes on along the minus strand of JBJOPU010000094.1, from coordinate 2,235 downwards.
ACGACGAGTCGGCCGCCACGCCCCTTGACCTCGATGCCGAGGCCTTTGAGGCACTCGTGATCGACGAGCTCGACAGACTGCCCGATGAGATGATCGATGGCCTCGACAACGTCATCTTCGTGACACAAGACCGCCCCGACGATGGTTCCCTTGACCTGCTCGGCATCTACGACGGGGTCGCGCTCACTGAGCGTGGTCAGTACGGCTTCGGAGAACTGCCCGATCGCATCATCCTGTTTCGCGAGCCGCTGCTTGCCATCAGTGCCGATCTCGACGAACTGCGTGACGAGATCCACGTCACGCTCGTGCACGAGATCGCCCACTTCTACGGAATCGACGACGACGAACTGCACCGGTTGGGCTGGGCATGACGCGCGCGCGGCGGGTGCGCAGCATCCTGAGCGGGATGCTCGCTCTCGCCGTCGTTGCCACCGTGGTCTACGCAGCCGCGGCTCTGCTGAGCCCCGTTCCGCGCCTGCACATTGAGCAAACCATCTCGGCGAGTCTCGACGGCCGGTGGGACGCCGCGCTTGCTCTCCCGGCCGCGGGCTCAACAGCGGCACTCGCCGCCGAAGGATTGCCCGCCACGGCGGGCGGCTCTGACCCCCGGCCCATCGCGGGCGCCGCCAAGCTCGTTCTCGTGAGTGTTGTGCTCGGCGCCGAGCCGCTGACGGCAGGCGAAACGGGGCCCGCGATCACGATCGATCAGGCGGCCGTCGACCGCTTTCGCGCACTCGACACCGTCGGCGCCCGAACAGTGGCGGTGCAGTTCGGGCAAAGCTGGACCCGCCGCGACCTCATCGCCGCGACGCTCATCGGTTCAGGCAACAACACCGCCGAGCTGCTGATGGAGTCGGTCTTTGGGGGGCTCGACGCCTATCTCGCCTCGGCGCGATCGTGGCTCGACGAGCGCGGTCTGTCGAACACCGTCGTCGTCGACTCAACAGGGCTCGACGCGGGGTCACTGTCGACCGCAAGCGACCTCGCGCAACTCGCACGACTCGCTCTCGAGACGCCCGTGCTGGCCGAGCTTCTCTCGGCCCGACCCGACGAGTCCTCCGCCGGAGTGCCCATCAATGACGAAGCCAACTTCGTGAGCGAGCTCGGCACGGTGGGAATCACGCGCACCTACACCGATGCCGCGGGCGTTTGCGTCATCATGGCGGTTCCCGTCGGGGACGAGACGATCATCGTGGCGATGCTCGGCCAGCCCAGTTACCCCGAGGCGGAGGCGGCGGCTGAAGCGCTCGTCGAGAGCATTCGGGAGGGCGTGCGAGCAATTGAGGTTGTCCGTGCCGGAGAAGTTGTCGCTCTCGCCCGCTCGCAGTGGGGGCAGTCGACCGAGCTCGTCGCCACCGAGTCCATTTCCGTCAGTTCGACGCACGTTGCCGGGCTCGGCATCCGACTCGAAGCCGCATCGCGGTCAACGATTATTCCCGGGGCCGACGCCGGAAGCATCGTCGTGACGGCGGGCGGCATCGAGCAGGTCGTACGACTCGACGCAACCTCGGCCATCACCGAACCCGGCGTCGCGTGGCGCTTTGCCGACCCCCTGACGGTGCTGGCGCGCTGGACCGGCTGAGCGCGATCAGAGGCGCGAAGCGTCAACGACCTCGTCGGCGGTGCCGCGTGGGTTGTGCAGAGCGGCGTGCTCGAGTTCTTGACGCGCCCAGCGACTCCAGTTGCGGGCGAAGACCTCGCCGTCGCGCGCGATCGCGCGGCGGCGCCGTTCGGCATCGTCGGCCAGCTCGACCCAGATGGCGTGGTGGGCGAGCGCGCGGGCGGCGGGGCTGACAGCACCGCATCCTTCAATAATCAGGTCTCGAGTGGGGTCGAGTTCGTGCCACCTGCCGGGCTCGTCGTCGGCCCAGTTCCACGATTGCCAGCGTGGTTCACGGCCCTCGGCGATCGCCCGCAAAACATGCTGCAGCACGTGGGCCTCGCCCGCTTCGAGGCCACCCCACCCCGGGTAGACGTCGTCAAGGCTGAGCAGCTGAGCCCCCGACGTGCGGGCCAGCGCCGAGGCGAAGGTTGTCTTGCCCGACCCCGAGCGCCCGTCAACGAGCGTGATGCGCGGTGACGCGTTAGCCGATGACACTCGTGAACCTACCCGTGAGCACGGCAACCGCAATCGCGACCACCGAGATCACGACGCCGATCACGACAACGACGGTGTCGGATGCTCGCCACGGTGACGCACGCACCCACGTGCGCGGCCCGGGCGCCCCGACGCCG
>JBJOPU010000093.1:0-5987 GCA_046050505.1 Actinomycetota bacterium | reverse complement strand
GGGGCTCCGGTTCTCTCATCGTGGCCTCGCGGCCGCGCGAGGTTCCTGCCCGGCGGGGTAGCTCAGGTGGTTAGAGCACACGGCTCATAATCGTGGTGTCGCGGGTTCGAGTCCCGCCCTCGCTACCGTTTCGCGTTCACGGGGTTCGAGTCTCATCCTCGCTACCATTGTCGGTTTGACCTCTTACGAGTGCGCCCATAGCGTGTGGACTACTTGCCCTCGCATGGATGGGACCAATCTCGTGGCTGCTCGCGCTCTGCTCTCACTGTCGATTGCTGTGGGTCTCGCGGCGAGCACCCTGGCCGCGTCGCCAGCCGTCGCGGCGACCGTCACTGTCACTGACTGGGCGGGCCTCTCGGCCGCCATGCTCATCGACCGTGACACGGTGGTGCTCGGGGCTGACATCATCGCGAACGTCGACGAGCGGCTTCAGGTTGAGCCGGGGGAGACCGTCACGCTCGACCTGTCGGGCCGTGCGCTGACGATTGCGACGTCGATCGACGATCAGTCGGCCGTGCGCGTGCCCGCGACAGCGAGTTTGACAATCGTCGACTCGGTCGGCGGCGGATCCCTGATCGCGACGAGCGGTCGCAATGCCGCCGGGATCGGCGGCGACGTGTTTGACAGCGCAGGGTCGATCACGATCAACGCGGGGGCTGTCACCACGACGGGAGGAACGAACGGTGCTGGCATTGGCGGCGGTTCGGCGTTCGCCGGTAACCCCGGTGATGGGGGCGGAGGCGTCATCACGATTAACGGTGGTGTCGTGACGGCCTCCGGAGGAACCAACGCATCGGGCATCGGCGGGGGCGCGTACGGCAATGGAGGAGTCACCGTCATCAACGGTGGAACGGTCATTGCCTCGGCAGGACTCAATGCCGCCGGAATTGGCGGCGGAGACGCGAATTTCGGTGGTGGTGACGGCGGCGTGATCACAATCAACGGCGGCACGGTCACGGCGAATGGTGGATCGTTCAACGGCCCCGGTATCGGCGGAGGCACGCGGGGCGGTGACGGTGGGACGATCACGATCAACGGTGGTTCGGTGACGGCCGTGGGCGGTTCGGGAGCTGCCGGTATCGGCACCGGAGCTCGCGGAGGCGACGGCGGAACCATCACGATCACCGCGGGAGAGGTCATCGCCACGGGCGGAACCGCCGCCGCCGGCATCGGAGGCGGAAGGAGCGGTGGAAACGGCGCCGTGCTCTCGATCAGCGGCGGAAGAACGACCGCAACCGGTGGGCTCAACGCAACGTCTGGTGGTGGAGCAGGTGTCGGCACGGGAACGGAACAACTCGACCTTCTCGACCCGCCATTGGTCGGAACAGCCCAACTACTGGGCACACTCTCCGGGCCTCTTGGCACTGGAGGCAACGGCGCTACCGGCACAGACGCGGGCAACGCACCCGGTGTTGCCGTGACGTTCACTGTCGTTGCGTCTGCCGGCCGATTCGTCACCGTGACGACGACAGACGGCGCGCCCCCGCTGAGCGGCGCGGCCGGTGCGGTGAGCATCGAGTATGCGTTCGACGTAACGCTCGATCAAGCAAATGGCTCGACCACAACCCTGGTTCGCGTTGATGCCGAAACGCCGGTGGCCCAACCACCCCTCCCGACGCGTGAGGGCTTCACGTTCGACGGGTGGCGTCTGGGTAGTGCTACGGGGCCCGTCTTTGCCTTCACAACGCCGATCACCGGACCCATTACTCTCGTCGCGGCGTGGCGCCCGACTCTGGCGGAAACGGGGGCGGATGCTCAGCCCTGGTCGGGCCTCGCTCTCGGCCTCCTGCTCACGGGGGGTGTTCTGCTCGCTGTGGCTCGTCGTCGTCACGCGACCAACCGCGTCACGTAACCGCGCCGCTCGCCGTCGTGTCGCCGGCCCTCGGTACCGTTTTCGCGGCTTAGTAGCCCGTGCGCTCGTCGATCAAGCGCTGCAGGTCGGCCTTGATGCCGGCGATGGCCTCGCGGTGTTCTTCGTCACTCATGACCACGGGTTCGGCTCGAGGAATCAGGCGCGCTTGCATGAGCTCGCTGAGGGTCTCGTCGCGGGCGCGCAACGCAATGTCGCGCACGACCGTCTCGTCATTGTGGGCGACCCGCAATTGCCCAACCACTCCGCGCAGCGTTCGGCTGCGTGCGCTGAGTCGAGCAACCTCATCACGGCTGCGGCGGATGCGCGCCTGATCACGCCGTGACCGCGCCGTGCGCGTCGCTCGGGCCGTGGGCACCGCCGCGTCACTGTCGTGCGAGAGCCGCGTTGCCGTCTCGTCGAGCTCGTCGATGAGCGCGTCGATCGCGTGACGAACGAGGTCAATGGCCTCGGCTTCATTCCACGGCGCCCCATCGCGCACCGTGCGCATGATGACGCCGTTCTTGACCGACAGGCGCACGGCCGAGAGGGCGACGATGAATCCCTCATCGATCTGATGCGACAGGTCGCGCGGCGCCTCGGGTCGCGATGAGGCGACCGTCGAGGCGGGGGCGGGCCAGAAGCGCATGTCGACCTTCGCGAGCGTGAGAGCGAGAGTTCTAGCGTACGGCGCGTCTCTGCGTGGGTGCCGGGGGCGGGCGGAGAGCATCCCGAAAAAAAGACTCGCGACACGCCGAAAACACAACATGTAGGGGAATGACATTGCTGTGATTCCCGTTATATAGTGAGACCCCTAGCCGCCCGGGGCGGAGATTTTCAGCAGAAGGAGGTCCGTCATGGACAACGACAACGAGACCGTTGGCGGCTACGCCGTGCCCGTCGACCCGATGGACATGCTGCAGTGCGAGAGCTGCCAGTAGCCCGCTGACCTACGAACAACCGAAACCCCGGAACGCCGACGACGGCGCTCCGGGGTTTCGCTTAGGCCCAGATTGCCCACTTTTCCCGGCCGGAGGAGGACACCGTGAGCATCACCGTTGATGCCCGCTCGTCTGACGCGCGTGCCCGCTTGGCGAGCGATGCTGAAGTTCTCGACCGCGTTCACCGCACTCTCGGACCGGTTGACGTCGTCGCCGAACACTGGGGAGCCCACCGCCTCTCGCGCGTGCTGCACGTCGTGACACGCGGCGGCGAGCAGGCGGTCGTCAAGTGGCATCGGGATGCGGGGCCTCACCAGCGCGAATCCGACGCCCTTCAGCAGTACGCCGTGGCGCTCGGCGGCGATGCGCCCCGCATTGTGCTCAGTGATCCGTCTCTGCGTCTCGTCACGCTCTCGAGGTTGCTCGGAGAGCCCGCAGCCGGAACCGCTCACGAGCGCGACCCCGACATTCATATGCGCGCCGGCGATCTCGTGCGTCGCTTGCACGATGCCGAGCCCCCGCGCCGTCACGACCGTTTCGGCGCGATGATCGCCGCCGAGTTTGAGCGCTGGAGCCGCGCGGCCGACGAGTTGTGGGGTGACGGACTCGATGGCCGCGACGAGCGCGCCGAGCGACTCGCCGCCGAGCGCCATGTCGCCCGGCAGCACGTGGCAGCGGCGCTCGATGTGGGCGAGCTCGATCACGTTCCGGCTCACCGCGCCCTCACCCCGCGACACTGGATCATTGACCCCGGTGGCCACGTTCGCTTCATCGACTTCTCGAGCCTTGAATTTGAGCCGCGCATCGTCGACCTGCTGTGGCTCGAATACGGTCCGTGGCGCGACGAGCCCTGGCTGAGGGCGGCGTTCTTGCACGGCTATGGCCGCACGCCGACCGAGCGCGACGAGCTCGTTCTGCGCGCGGTGGCCGCGACGCGCGGGCTCGAGTTGCTCGTTCGCGGAGAGTCGCGCGGTCACCCGGCTGAACGCGCGCTCGGGCGGTCGATGTTCGACCGCCTGCTCGGCGCGACGCTCTTTTAGCCCGCACCCGGGCATCCGTCATGCCGGTCTCGGCGCGGCCGTCGCGCCTAGACTGGGCGCGTGCCTGTGAACCCTGAACTGACCGAGCGCGCGTTTGCGCCCACGGCCCCGTATCTCGTGGGTCGTGAGAAGGTGCGCGAGTTTGCGCGAGCCGTCTTTGCCACCGCGCCTCTGCACCACGACCCCGAGGCCGCCCGCGCGGCGGGCTTCGCCGACGTTGTGGCGCCGCCGACCTTTCCGATTGTCATCGCCGAGGCAACGCTTCAGCAGCTGTTGGCGGAGCCCGATGCGGGCATCGACTTCAGCCGCGTGGTGCACGGCGACCAGCGCTTCACCTACACGCGCCCGATAGTCGCGGGCGACGAGCTCACCGCCACGCTGCGCGTCACGAGCATCAAGTCGCTCGGTGGCAACAGCATGGTCACGAGCGAGTCGGCGATGACCGACGCCGCCGGTGAGCACGTCGTCACGAGCATTTCGACGCTCGTTATTCGAGGAGACGAATCATGAGCGTTCTCGACGGCCTCGAGGTCGGTCAGGTCGTGGCCGAGCGCACCTTCTCGCTCACGCGCGACAGCCTCGTGCGCTACGCCGGTGCGAGCGGCGACTTCAACCCCATTCACTACCGCGACGACGTGGCGTCGGCGGTCGGGCTGCCGGGAGTTCTCGCGCACGGCATGCTCACGATGGGCTTCGCGGTGCAGCCCGTTATTGGTTGGCTGGATGCCCGTGGCTGGGTCAGCGACTACCAGGTGCGGTTCACCCGTCCGGTCGTGGTCGACCCGCAGCTCGGTGCCACCGTGACGGTGACGGCAACGGTCGGGGCGTTGGATGACGCCGGCGCTCGCATCGACCTCACCGCGAGCTATGACGACCAAACGGTGCTCGGCAAGGCGCAGGTTCGCGTCATCGCGTTCGCCTAGGTGACCATGCAGCTCGCTGAGCTCACGACGCTGCGCGTTGGCGGACCTGCTGACCGCTTCGTGGAGGCGACGACCGTTGAGGTGCTCGTCGAGACCGTGCTCGAGGCTGATGCTGTCGGTGTGCCGTGGCTCGTACTCGGCGGCGGGTCGAATGTTCTCGTCGGTGACGAGGGTGTTGAAGGCGTCGTGATTCGCGTCGCTACGCGCGGCATTGAGCGACTACCCGACGCGGTTGGTTCTCCGCGGCCCGTGCGCCTGCGCGTGCAGGCGGGCGAGTCGTGGGATGCCCTCGTCGCCCACACGGTCGAACACGGTTGGGCGGGCATCGAAGCGCTCAGCGGCATTCCGGGCTCGACGGGCGCGGCGCCGATTCAGAACATTGGGGCTTACGGTCAAGACCTCGCCGAGAGTCTCGTGAGCGTCGAGGTGCTCGACGTCGAGAGTGGCGAGCAGCGCACGGTGCCGGCCCCGGCGCTCGAGCTCGGCTACCGCACGAGTGCTCTCAAGCAGGGGTGGCGAGCGGTCGTGCTGAGTGTGGAGCTCGCCCTCGAGCACACTGCCGACGCGCGCAGCCGGCCTGTCGCTTATGCGCAGTTGGCCGACGCATTGGGGGTGAGCGTGGGCGATCGGGCTCCGCTTGCCGGGGTGCGCTCGGCTGTGCTCGCCCTGCGTGCGAGCAAGGGCATGGTGCTCGACGAGCACGACCCCCAGTCGGTGAGTGCGGGTTCGTTCTTCACGAATCCCATCGTCTCGGAGTCGTTTGCCCTGCGCCTGCCCGCCGACGCGCCGCGCTGGCCCCAACAACCCGAGCCCGCGCCACTCGTTGTGCCGCTCGGAAGCGAGCCGGCCATGCCGCCCGAGCCCGTTGAGGGCACGGTCAAACTCAGCGCCGCCTGGTTGATCGAGCACGCCGGCATCGCCCGCGGCTTCGCGCTGCCGGGCTCGGGCGCATCCGTCTCGACGAAACACACGTTGGCGCTCACGAACGCCAGTGGGCGCGCGACGGCGGGCGAGGTTGCCGAACTTGCGCGCTATATCCAGACGCGCGTCGCGAGTGAGTTCGGCGTCGTGTTGCACCCCGAGCCGGTCTTCGTCGGCATCGCGCTGTAGCCCGTCTAGATCAGCCCGCGCTCCATCGCAAGCGTCACGGCTCGCGTGCGGTCGTTCACGCCGAGCTTCTCAAACGTGCGCAGCAAGTGCCTCTTGACCGTCGCCTCGCCCACGAACAGGCGCT
>JBJOPU010000092.1:0-6084 GCA_046050505.1 Actinomycetota bacterium | reverse complement strand
GGCAGCCGGCGCGAGCCAAGCATGAGGAACAGTGTGAAGCCGATGAGGGGCAGCGTGTAGATGAGCAGGAGCCACGCGAGAGCGCTTTGCGGCCGCCGGTTGCGCGGCACCACGATGAGCGAGACGACCGCGATCGTGACGATCAGAACCAGGATGAGCAGCGTGATGATGAGAGCGATCCACGCCCCGACGCCACTGATCCTGATGTCGTCGGTCATGGTCGCACTCAGCGGAAGTTGACGAACTGCAGGGCGACGTCGAGGTCTTTGCCCTTGAGCAAGGCCATCGTGGCCTGCAAGTCATCGCGGCTCTTCGACTGCACCCGCAGCTCGTCGCCCTGAATCTGACTCTTAACGCTCTTGGGCCCCTCGTCACGGATGATCTTCGAGATCTTCTTGGCGTCGTCGCTCGAGATGCCGTTCTTTAGGCCTACCTCGATGCGAAACTCCTTGCCGCTCGGGTAGGGCTCGCCCGAGTCGAGGCTGCGAATGCCAATGCCGCGCTTGATCATCTTTGACTCGAGCACTTCGAGCACAGCCTTGACGCGCTCTTCGGCGGAGGCCTTGAGAAGCAGCTTTTCGCCACTCCACTCGATCGAGGCGCCAACGCCCTTGAAGTCATACCGCTGCGCCACTTCTTTCTGCGCTTGGTTGACGGCGTTCTCGGCCTCCATCTTGTCGACCTTGCTCACGATGTCGAATGAAGAATCAGCCATGCGACCATCGTAGCTATGAGCTCTGCTGCAATCACTCGACTGATTGTCGGATTGTCGCTCGGTCTCGCGCTTCTCATCGTGCTCATCGCCGTGGTCTTGACGCCGACCGGCGAACCGATTCGGGATGCTGACCTCACCCCGAGCGTGACCGCTGCGCCGCGCTGGGCCGAGCCCGCGCCGCTGCCCCCGTCAGCGGCGAGTCCCACCCGCGTGGGTGTGTCGGGCCTGGTCGATGCGGCGTGGGTTGCCGCCGTCGCTGCGGATTCGGGAATCCCCGAGCGCGTGCTCGCGGCCTACGCGGGCGCAGCAATCGCTAAGCACGCCGAACGCCCCGACTGTGTTCTCGGGTGGAACACCCTGGCCGGCATCGGGTGGGTCGAGTCTCGGCACGGCAGCCACGGCGGAGCATCCGTCGCCGATGACGGAACCGTCAGCCCGCCGATCATCGGCGTCGCGCTCGACGGGGTCTCGACAGCCCTCATCGCCGACACTGACCGAGGCGTGATCGACGGCGACGCCGAGTTCGACCGCGCTGTCGGGCCGCTGCAGTTCATTCCCGGCAGCTGGGCTAACTGGTACATCGATGCGAGCGGCGATGGGGTGGCTGACCCGCACAACATCGACGATGCGGCGCTCGCCGCGGCCAACTACTTGTGCCGCGCTGTGCCCACGCTGGGTGACGAGGCGTCATGGCGCGCGGGGATTGCCTCGTACAACGCCGAGGGCGTGTACCTCGACGCGGTCGCGACGGCGGCGGCGCGCTACGCTGCGGCGGCCGACTGAACGCGCGTGGTTTCTGCACACGCTCTGGCTCTTGTATTGTTGACGAGCGTCTTCGGTTGGTGAGCACATCGGCCGGGTACGCGCCTGGCGAGTTACCCAAGCGGCCAAAGGGATCTGACTGTAAATCAGACTGCTCAGCATTCGGGGGTTCGAATCCCTCACTCGCCACCATGTGCCCCTCACTCCCCGCGACCGATGATCTCCTGTCGGTCTCGCGCGCTGTCGCCCTCGAGGCCGGCGCGCTGATTCTCGAGGCGCGTCGGGGGGCCGTTTCGGTCGCCGCTGCGAAGTCGTCGTCGGTGGATGTGGTGACGCAGGTCGATCGCGACGCCGAGTCGCTCATCCGCGGTCGTCTCGCCGAGCTGCGGCCGGGCGACGGTTTCTTCGGCGAAGAGTCAGAGGCGGAGTCGAGCACGAGTGGCCTCACCTGGGTCGTTGACCCCATCGATGGCACGGTCAACTTTCTCTACGGCATTCCGCACTATGCCGTGAGCATCGCCGTCGTGGAGGGCGAGCCCGACCCGCAGTCGTGGCGGGCGCTCGCCGGAGTCGTCGTCAACCCCGCGTCGGGCGAGCTCTACACCGCCACCGCCGGCGGGGGAGCGCACCTCGGCACGCAGCAGTTGCGCGTCGCCGCAGCCACGTCGCTCGAGCAGTCGCTGCTCGCCACGGGCTTTGCCTATCGTGCGGAGACGCGCGCCGAGCAGGGCGCGGCCGTGGCCCGGCTGTTGCCGCGCGTGCGCGACATTCGCCGCATGGGCACGGCGTCGCTTGACCTGTGTGCGGTCGCCTCAGGCCGGTTCAACGCCTACTTCGAACGCACGCTGAATCCGTGGGATCACGCGGCCGGCGCACTCATTGCGACCGAGGCAGGAGCCGCGGTCGAGGGGATGCCCGGCGCGCGTGCTGACCATCGATTCACGCTCGCGGCGCATCCCGAATCGATCGCCGACCTTCGCGTTCTGCTGGCCGAGGTCGGGGCGCTCCCCACCTCTGAGTAGCCCTGGCGATACCGATGCGGCACCCCAGAGCGAGCCGCGAAAAGGCGGGCTCGACTTTCGATCTGCGCGTGACCGGGTTAGGCTTTACCAATCCGTGATAATCCGCCGCGTATTCTGGTGGGCGCGGTGAGCTGGTTCTGACTCGGTGTTCGAGTAAGGACCGAGCCGGCCGCCCGGCCCCGCACCGAACGATACGTACCCGATTTCTGAGGCTGACTGACACTGTGACTGCAGAGAACCCGTGGCTGACGGGAGGTTCGAACCCCGAACCGACCGACGCCCAAACAGACCCGTTTCGGGCTCTGGGGTTCGGATTCTCTGAGGAATCCCCGACGATGTCGACCGGCCACGGTGAGCCCACCGTCAGCGCAGAGTCTGCTCAGCCCCGCGTGAGCGCCGCCCCGGTGGTGCCGTCATCGTCACCAGCAGTGGCGCCGTCACCGTCATCAGCAGTGGCACCCATGAGTCGTCGAGCCCTCCGCAATGCTGAGCGCGTCGAGCCGGCAACGGCGGGCTTCCCGAGCGATAGTTCGGCCGGCCGCGCGGCTCCGCCGGCAGTGCCCGTCGCCGCGACCGTCAGCGCCCTGAGTTCGGCCGTCGCAAGCCCGGCCGTTGCGAGTCCTGCTCCCTCCACGCGCCGCTCGGCCCGCGCCGCGGTCAGCGCACCGCCGACTCGTCCCACGACGGCACCGGCGCCCACGCGTACTGTCGCGACACCTTCCGTCCATGTTCCGCTGGGCCGCCGCATTGCCAAGAAGGCATTTCCTCCCGCGGTCATGGTGGCCGTCGCCGCACTTCTTGTCGGAACCTCGGTGCCCGCCAACGCGCTCTTTGATCCGGACGCCCCGCCCGCGTCAATCGCCCTCTCCTCCATGGCCGACGCCAAGGTCGCGGAGACCGTCGAGCTCGAAGGTCAAGTCATCGAGGCCGAGTCTGTGGGCGACATCGCGACGACCGCCGCCTCGCGCGACGCCTGGACGGTCACCTCGTATGCCGAGATGCTGCGCTTGCGCTACGGCAGCATCAACTACTCCTACAACGCGGGTGGTACGGGTCCGGTTCGGTGGCCGTTCCCGTACGTTGCGAAGATCACGTCGGCCTTCGGTGACCGTGTTGCCCCGTGTCGCGGGTGCTCGTCGTATCACCGAGGCGTCGACTTTGATGCCGGATACGGTGCACCGGTTGGCGCGATCGCCGACGGCATCGTCACCGCCGTTGGCCGGTCAAGCTCGTTCGGCTACCGCGTCGAGATCGAGCACATCATCAACGGTCAAAAGGTGCTGTCACTCTATGCGCACCTCATCGACAACAGCTCGGTACTCACGGTCGGCTCGCCGGTCGCCGTTGGCGAGATCGTCGGGGCGCTCGGCAACACGGGCCTCTCGACGGGCCCGCACTTGCACTTGGAGATTCACGTCGACAGCGTTCCCGTCGACCCCTTCGCCTGGCTCACCACCAACGCTGGCTAGTGCGGCGGGGCCGCGACGCGCGCCCTCTCGTGCGCTCCACATACGCGACGGGGCTAGTCCGTCACCAGCCAGACGGTCGTGTCGACGGGCAGTGACGTGCCGTCGAGTGCACCACTCGCGAGCACGAGCCGACCCTCGGGAAGCTCAATCGGTTTGGTCCCCGTGTTGGCGATGACCGTCACGGCACCGTTGCGCAGAGCCACGACCTCGTGCGGGAAGCCCTCACGCCACGTGACGGATCCCGTTCCCAGCGCGTACTGCGATCGCAACGCGAGTGCGGCGCGGTAGAGCTCGAGCGTTGATGCGGGGTCATCGTGCTGAAGGTCGCGCGCATAGCGCGAGAAGAGCGGTGGTTGCGGCAACCAGCTCTCGCCGGTGGTGCTGAAGCCGAACGCCGGAGCAGCGTGCTCCCACGGGATCGGTACCCGGCATCCGTCGCGACCGTACACCTCACCGTTGGTGCGGTGGAAGGTCGGGTCTTCGCGCACGTGGTCATCGAGTTCGATGACTTCGGGAAGCCCGAGCTCTTCGCCCTGGTAGAGATATGCGCTTCCCGGCAGGCTCAGCATCAGGGCCGTCGCCGCTCGCGCGCGGCGCAGGCCCAGGGCTTCGTCGGGCTTATCGGCCGATCGCGGGCCAATGCCGGTCGCCGGTGAGGCATCGGGAGAGCTGAGCCCATAGCGGCTCGTGTGACGCACGACGTCGTGGTTCGAGAGCACCCACGTGCTCGGAGCACCCACCGCGGAGAATGCTGCGATGGACTCGTCGATGACCGAGCGAAGGCGGGCGGCGTTCCACGGGGTGCCGAGGTAGCTGAAATTGAAGGCCTGGTGCATTTCGTCAGAGCGCACCCACAGGGCAGCCTTCGCGATCGGCTCGACCCAGGCCTCGGCGCACAGCACGCGGTCGCCCGCATACTCGGCGAGCACGGCATTCCAGTCGCGCCAGACATCGTGCACCTCGGGCTGCGCCCAATAGGGCACTTCGTCGGGTGTGGAGATCGAGTCGGCGAGTCCGCCCGCTTCGGCCACCTGCACGATGTCGGGCAGCCCCTCTTTCTTCATGAGGCCGTGGGCGACGTCGACGCGGAAACCGTCTACGCCGCGGTCGAGCCAGAAGCGCAGAATCTGGCGGAACTGCTCCCCGACCCACGGGTTCTTCCAGTTGAAGTCGGGCTGGGAGGTGTCGAAGATGTGCAAGTACCAGGGGCCGGGCGTGCCGTCGGCTTCGGTGATGCGCGTCCAGGCGTTGCCGCCGAAGATCGACTGCCAATTGTTCGGTGGCAGCTCACCGTTCTCGCCGCGACCCTCGCGAAACATGAAGCGGTCACGCTCGGGTGATCCGGGGCCGGCGGCCAGGGCATCCTGAAACCACGGATGATCGCTCGAACAGTGATTCGGAACGAGGTCGACGATCACCCGCAGGCCGAGATCGTGGGCGCGGCCGCGGAGTACGTCGAAGTCGTCAAGCGTGCCGAAGATCGGGTCGACGTCGCAGTAGTCACTCACGTCATAGCCCGCGTCGCGTTGCGGTGACCGGAAGAACGGCGAGAGCCAGATGGCGTCGATGCCCAGCTCGCGCAGGGACCCCAGTCGTTCGGTGATGCCGGCGAGGTCGCCGATGCCGTCACCGCTCGCGTCGGCGAACGATCGCGGGTAGATCTGGTAAATCACGGCCGAGCGCCACCACTCTGACCCCGGTCGTGCGGAGTGCTCGTGGTCAATGGCCCGGGTCTCGGTCGAGGTGGTGGTCTCGTTCGGCATTCCGCCACCTTATGACACGTATTCGGCGAATGTGGAATCGGTTCCATGGTGGAATTCGGGATGTTCTCGCACCGCACGAGGTTCGGGCCCTCGGTCGCCAGGTGCTAATCTTCTCTGGTGCCAATCGCCGTTCGCGGCGGCGGCAACGCCCCGATAGCTCAGTGGTAGAGCACTTCCATGGTAAGGAAGGGGTCGTCAGTTCAATCCTGACTCGGGGCTCCGGTTCTCTCATCGTGGCCTCGCGGCCGCGCGAGGTTCCTGCCCGGCGGGGTAGCTCAGGTGGTTAGAGCACACGGCTCATAATCGTGGTGTCGCGGGTTCGAGTCCCGCCCTCGCTACTGTTTCAGAGACTT
>JBJOPU010000091.1:0-6103 GCA_046050505.1 Actinomycetota bacterium | reverse complement strand
CATCACGACGTTGAACACGCCCGCCGGCAACACGCCAGCGGCAAGCTCGGCAAACCGCACGGTCGAGAGTGGAGTCGTGTCGGAAGGCTTGAGCACGACGGTGTTCCCGGCCGCAATCGCGGGAGCGATCTTCCAGACGGCCATGTTGAGCGGGTAGTTCCACGGAGTCACTTGACCGATCACGCCGATGGGCTCGCGACGAACGTAGGAGGTGTGGTCGGCGAGGTACTCCCCCGCCGACCGACCATCGAGGTCGCGCGCAGCGCCCGCGAAGAACCGCAGCTGATCGATCGACTGGTCGATCTCGTCGGTCACCAGGCTCGCGCGTGGCTTGCCCGTATCGAGCGACTCCAGGTCGGCGAGTTCGTCGGCGTGCTCTGCCATGACATCGGCCAACCGGAAGAGAGCGAGTTGACGTTCGGCCGGCGTCGTGCGGCCCCAGTGGGCAAACGCCGTGTCAGCGGCCCGGTAGGCGGCATCGATCTCGGCCGGGGTGCTCACGGGCGCGTGCCCGTACACCTCTTCTGTCGCCGGATTGATGAGGTCGATGTGGTTGTCGGCGGTGCTGGCGACCGATTCGCCGCCGATCACGTTCTGCAAGATGCGGGCACTCATGGCGCCACTGTAGCGCGGCTGTGGCCGCGCATCCAGACCCTCCGCGACGAAATCCGTCGCTTGAAGCGCCCTTTGACTACGGATTCACTTGTATTCCCCGCCGGTCACTGTCAGAATCAGCCCATGGCCTCCCGGAACAAGCCGATGCAACTCGACGACGTGTCGAAGGCCATCGTCGAGCAACTGCAGACCGACGGCCGCAGATCGTACGCCGAGATCGGCAAGGCCGTCGGGCTGAGCGAAGCCGCTGTGCGCCAGCGCGTACAAAAGCTGACGGATGCGGGAGTCATGCAAGTGGTCGCTGTCACTGACCCGATGCAATTGGGCTTCTACCGCCAGGCGATGATCGGCATTCGCGTCATGGGAGACACGACACATGTCGCCGACAAGCTCAGCAGTATGCGGGCCGTCGACTATGTGGTGCTGACAGCCGGCAGTTTCGACATCCTCGCCGAGGTCGTCTGCGAAGACGACGACGACCTCATCGATCTGCTCAACAGTCGCATTCGTGCGATCGAGGGCGTGCAGTCGACCGAGACCTTCGTCTATCTGCGACTGCAGAAGCAGTTCTACAACTGGGGTACCCGATGAGTATTTTCCGCACCAAGCGCGTCAAGAAAGAGCACACCATGACAATCGACACCGTTCTCCCGACTGAAGGGGTTGCGCTCGATCGGGCCACCGAAGCCGAGCTGCAGCAGAAGGCGAAGGACCACCTGTGGATGCACTTCGCGCGCCAATCCGGCATGGAGGCCGGCAACGGCGTGCCCATCATTGTGCGCGGCGAAGGCCACCACATTTATGACTCGCAGGGCAAGAAGTACATCGACGGGCTCTCGGGCCTCTTCGTTGTGCAGGTCGGTCACGGTCGTGAGCGTCTCGCCGAGGCGGCCCGCAAGCAGGCCGAAGAGCTCGCGTTCTTCCCGCTCTGGTCGTACGCGCATCCCACCGCCATCGAACTCGCCGACCGCTTGGCCGACTACGCCCCGGGTGACCTCAACCGCGTGTTCTTCACGACGGGCGGCGGCGAGGCCGTTGAGTCGGCCTGGAAGCTCGCCAAGCAGTACTTCAAACTCACGGGCAAGCCCATGAAGCACAAGGTCATCTCGCGCGCGATCGCCTACCACGGCACCCCGCAGGGCGCGTTGGCGATCACGGGCATCCCCGGCATGAAAGAGATGTTCGAGCCCCTTACCCCCGGTGGGTTCCGCGTGCCGAACACGAACTACTACCGCGCCGACGAGATGGGCTTCCACGGCTCGCTCGAAGAGTTCGGCCAGTGGGCCGCGAACCGCATCGAAGAGGCGATCTTGTTCGAGGGCGCCGACACGGTCGCCGCGGTCTTCCTCGAGCCCGTACAAAACTCGGGCGGCTGCTTCCCGCCGCCCCCCGGATACTTCGCTCGGGTGCGCGAGATCTGCGACAAGTACGACGTGTTGCTCGTCAGCGACGAGGTCATCTGCGCGTACGGCCGTATCGGCGAGATGTTCGCGTGCACGGCTCTCGGCTATGTTCCCGACATCATCACCTCGGCCAAGGGGCTCACGAGCGGCTACTCGCCGCTCGGCGCCATGATCGTGAGCGATCGCCTGTACGAGCCGTTCAAGCACGGCAACACCGCGTTCTACCACGGCTACACCTTCGCCGGGCATCCCGTATCGGCCGCTGTTGCCCTCGAGAACCTCAACATCATGGAAGAAGAGGGAATCCTCGCCCACGTGCGCGAGAATTCGCCGAAGTTCCGTGCTGCGCTCGAGCGCCTGAAAGACCTTCCGATCGTCGGCGACGTGCGCGGCGAGGGCTACTTCTTTGGCATCGAGCTCGTCAAGAACAAAGAGACGAAAGAGACCTTCAACGAGGCGGAGTCCGAGCGCTTGCTGCGCGGCTTCCTCTCGAAGGCGCTCTTCGATGCCGGGCTGTACTGCCGCGCCGATGACCGGGGAGACCCCGTGATTCAGCTCGCTCCCCCGCTCACGATCGGGCCGGCAGAGTTCGACGAGATTGAAGGCATCTTGCGTCGCGTGCTCACCGAAGCCGGAAAACTGCTCTGAGCACCGGCTCGGCCGCAGCCGCGGATGTCGACTACCGCGGGCTGAGCTATTGGCACGCGACAGTCGACGACGATCTCACGCCGCGCGCCGCCCTTGATGGCGACCTCGATACCGATGTCGCCATCATCGGCGCGGGACTCACAGGACTCTGGACCGCTCACGAGTTGCTCAAGCGGGATCCGTCGCTCCGCGTCACGCTGCTCGAGAAGCACATCGCTGGCTTCGGCGCCTCCGGACGCAATGGTGGCTGGTGCAGCGCGCTCTTTCCCGCGTCAACGGGCTCACTCGAGAAGCAGCATGGCCGAGAGGCGGCACTCGCGATGCGGCGGGCGATGGTCGCGACGGTTGACGAGGTGGGCGCTGCGGCCGCGGCTGCCGGCATCGACTGCGACTACGTGCGCGGCGGCACGGTCGTCTTTGCGCGGAGTGACACACAGTGGCGGGCCGCGCAGCATGAGGTCGACGAGGCGCGCAGCTATGGTGTCGACGCCCTCGAACTGTGGGGTGCTGATCGCGTGAGTGCACGGGATGCTCGAGGCGCGGTCTACACCCCCGCCTGCGCTCGGCTGCACCCCGCTGCCCTCGTGCGCGGGCTCGCGCGCGTTGTCGAGCAACAGGGTGCGGTCATCCACGAACAGACGACCGTCGAGAGCTGGCAACAGGGGTCGGTGACCACCGACCGCGGAACCGTGCGCGCGCGGCACATCATCTCTGCACTCGAAGGCTATGGAGCATCGGTCGCGCAGACCAAGCGCCTTGTGCTGCCGCTCTATTCGCTCATGGTGGCCACGCAACCGCTCGACGACGCGGTCTGGGATGCGATGGGCATCTCCCATGGTCAAACCTTCGCTGACGGCCGGCACCTCGTCATCTACGGCCAGCGCACCGCCGATAATCGCATCGCATTCGGCGGGCGTGGAGCGCGTTATCACTGGGGAAGCGCCATCCGCCCCGAGTATGACCGCGTTGAGCGCGTTTTCGACCACCTTGTTGCCACCCTGCATGAGTTGTTTCCTCAGGTGCCAGCGCTCGAGATTGAACACGCCTGGGGCGGACCACTCGGCGTTCCCCGCGATTGGCACGCGAGCGTGTCCTACGACCCAGTCACGGGCCTTGGCGCTGCGGGAGGATACGTGGGCGACGGACTGTCGACCACCAATCTCGCGGGGCGAACGCTCGCCGACCTCATCACCGGTCACGACTCCGAGCTCACGCGACTGCCGTGGGTGGGGCACCGCTCCCCCTCGTGGGAGCCGGAGCCATTGCGATTCATTGGCGCGAATGCAGGCCTCGTCGCGATGACAGCTGCCGATGCCGAAGAGCGCATCACCGGGCGCTCCTCGCTCATTGCACGCGCCATGAGCGGGCTCATCGGGCACTAAGCCTCGCTGCTGCGTAGTGCCAGCCCGTCGCGAATGGGGCGGGCACTGTTCTCTTCCCAACCGCGCTCGCAGGGCATGCGCAGGAGGTTCGGAGCATCGCCGTCTACTCTCGCCCCGACGCACAGTGCCGCGCACCGCCACCGCGGGTACTGGCCGAGCACGAGAAGACCGACGAGGAGGGGCGATGACGACAGGGTCGATCGAGAGCGGCGCCCACGGCGCTCGTTCTTCCTACCTCAGTGCCGCATCCGCACCGCCCGCGACGACGGGGCGTGGCACGGTGGTCGTGAGCGAGGCAGCGGGCGTGCCGGCCATTCGACGTGGTGTTCGTTCGGCGGCCGTGCTTCTGACCTTTCTGGGCATCGCCGCGCTTGTTGCCGCCTTCGGCTCCGTGTTTTCAGCCGCGGCGATTGATGGCTGGTACGAGACCGCCGCCAAACCCATGTGGAACCCCCCGAACTCCGTCTTCGGGCCGGTGTGGACCGTGTTGTACACCGCCATGTCGGTTGCCGCGTGGCTCGTGTGGCGGCGCGCCGATTCCGTCGCCCGATCGCGGGCGTTGCGCATGTATGTCGTGCAGCTCGCCCTCAACGCAGTCTGGACTCCCGCCTTCTTCGGCCTCGGCGCCCTTCTTGGTGCGCCCGGCCTCTGGGTGGCCCTCGTGATCATCGTGGTTCTCGACTTTGTCATTCTTGCCGCGATCATTCGATTCGGCGATGTCTCGCGAGTCGCCGCAGCACTGCTTGTTCCCTACTGGTTCTGGGCACTCTTTGCGACGACACTCAACGCGGCGATCGCCGTGCTCGCTCGCTGAGGCCCTGAGCGCCGCTAGCGTTAAGGCATGACCCACGCCGAGCCCCCACGGGCAACTCGATCGCGCGGAGCCCGTGTCGGGCGCGGCGTTCTCGTCGGGCTTGCGGCGATCAGCATCGTTGCCCAATCGGCTTTTCTCGGTGCGGTGGGGTGGGCAATTGCGAACCCTCGCGCGGTGACGGATGCCGTCACCGTGTGGCAATACGACCCCACTCCGGCCATCGCAGGGTATGCGACCCGCGCGGGCATGAGTGACCGTGGGCGCTTCTTGTTCTACGCGAGCAGCCCCCAAGTCGTGCAGGGAGATCCCTTCGACGCCGTCTGCTCGCGCGACCAACCCGACATCGGCGTGCTGGGGTGCTACACCCTCGCTGACGGTCGTATCTATCTCTTCGAAATCAGCAATCTCGAGCTGCAGGCCTTCGAGGTCGTCGTGGCAGCGCACGAGATGCTGCACGCGGCGTGGGATCGCATGACGGCCGCAGAACAGGCCGCGCTCGTCGACCCTCTTGAGGCAGCGTTCGCAACAGTCGACGCCGATGACGAGCTCATTGACCGCATCGCGGCCTACGAAGACTTCGACCCTGACTCGCGCATTCCCGAGTTGTACGCAATCATCGGCACCGAACTGAGAGAGCTACCCGACGACCTCGAACAGCACTATGCCGAGTTTTTTGACGATCGCGCTGCTGTCGTCGCTCAGTGGGAAGAAGTCAAGACACTCTTTCTCGAACTCGAAGCCGAACTCGACCGACTGAGCGCTGAACTCGACCGATTGGCCCTCGAGATTGACGCGGAACAGGCCGCGGCAAACCAGGCTGCCGCGGTGCTTGAGGCCGACATTGCGACGTTCAACAGCCGGGCGTCTCGCCCCGGCGGCTACACGAGCCAGTCAGCTTTTGAGCGCGACCGCCAAGCGCTCATCGCCCGCCAAGACGCGTTGGCCGCGTCGATCGATGCGACCAACGTGAAGGTCACGACCTACAACAGCCTGCTCGAGGAGTTCACGGCGCTCAACGAGGAAGCCGCGGCACTCGATCGAGACCTCAACATCGATCCGCAGCCACTCGAGACAACCGAGTAGTCCGGCGCGGCCTCCCCGCCGGTTTACCGGCCAGTGGGGAAAAGCTCGTCGATTCGAGTGAGCGCCTCGGCATCGGGTGCCCAGGCAGAGGCGGCAGCCGCGTTCTGCACCACTTGCTCCACGGTCGTGGCGCCGGCAATCACCGAGGACATTGTCGG
>JBJOPU010000090.1:0-6167 GCA_046050505.1 Actinomycetota bacterium | reverse complement strand
GCCCGGGTGAGGCGGGTTGTGCATAGCGGTCACCTCATCCATCCGTAGGGTTTCTGTTCACCCTAGAAGGTACGTGCTTCCCTCATGAAACTCGACAACAACAATCGGGTGGGCACTCAGTCGAGCGGTGTGGCCGGCCGAACATCAACCGCGCCCGCCATCTCATCGTGACGCCACACGAACACGATGGTCGCGAGGGCAACGATGGCGATGACGAGACCGGTCCATCCGCTCATGAACCAAAAGTAGGACGTCAACGCAGACAGCACCGTGGCCAGAGCCCGCCCGCGTGGGGAACTGTTGAGCACTAGCCAAGCGACCATGCCGTTTACTGCCAGGGGGATAAAGCTGAAGAAGCTCGCCAGAATGATGCTCGCGGCGACCGAGCCGGGCGTATCCCGCTCGAAAGTCCATGCGAACGACACGACAGCCGTGACGATGAGAAGGGCCTGAGCGCAGAGCAACACCACGGCAAGCCGTCGATTAAGGCCCGCTTCACTCCACCGCTGCCGAACCATAGCGAGAGCATCTCATGCGGCGGCAATCGGAGGCCTACGGCGACTCGGCCTCGATGACCGTGATCGGCCGGGTGGTGAGGGGCACGCCACGCGCGCGGCGCCGCGACTCCATGATGAGCAACGCGATGATGCCGAGCCCGAGGGCTCCGGCCTCGACCCAGGGCAACCAGGTCGTACCTGAGATCGAGTACAGCAGCGCTCCGATTGCTGCTCCACCGCCGATGCCGATGTTGAACGACGTGGTCAACAGGGCCGCGCCGACGTCGCGCACATTGGGCGAGGCGACGCGCAGCAAGCGGGTCTGCAGCAGCGCGGGGATTCCGCCGAAGGCCGTGCCCCAGATCACGAACGCGATGACCACGACCACGGGCACTCCCGCGAAGAGCGCCAGGGTGCTGACGGCAAGCATGACGCCGGCGAACATCCCGTACAGCCCGCCTCGGGGGTAGCGACCGCCGACGACGCCCGCGAGCACGAGGCCGATGGCTCCCGCACCGCCGTAGAGGAACAACAGGATGCTGAGCGACTCGGGCGCGAACCCTGCGGTGTCGAGAACGAAGGGCGCGATGTAGGTATAGAACACGTTGTGGCCCGTGATGATGATGACCACGAGCACGCAAATGAACAGCACCGAGGGCATCGTCGGGTCACGGCGCACGGGCAGCTTGATCTCACCTGTCGCGAGAGACACCCGGTGGTCGACGGTGGGCAAAAAGACGATGACGGCGACGACGAGCACGACCACGGTTGCCGCAATGACGCCAAACGCCGCGCGCCAACCGAGCGCGAGGCCCAGGGCCGTGCCCAGCGGAACCCCGAGCACGAACGCCACGGTTCCGCCCGCGCTCGTGACGGCGACGGCACGCGCGAGCTGGTGGCGCGGCACGAGGTGGGCCGAGTAGGCACCGGCGACGGCCCAGAAGAGCCCGTGGGCAAGACCGCCGAGCACGCGCGCACCCACGAGCACTTCGTAGCTCGGCGCGATCGCCGCGAGCACGTTGGCGAGCGCGAAGACCCCGAGCACCACGAGCAGCAGACTCTTGCGCGAGTAGTGCCGCGTGAGGGCGGCGAGGGGCGCGGCCGTGAGCACAACGGTGCCCGCGAAAATCGTGATGAGCAGGCCGATTTGCGACTCGGTCACCGCAAGGTCGGTGGCCATGATGGGCAAGAGGCCCGTGGGCAAGAACTCACTCGTGACGAGCACGAAGATGGCGGCGGCCAGGGTGATGAGGCCCACCCACGGAAACGGGCGGTCAGAGCTAGTCATGAGACGAAGAAGGCTTTCGCGGTCAGCGCAACGCCGCTGACGAGCACGGGGACCCCAAGACGGGCATCCGCATCTAGGCTAACGCCACCACCACCCGACAGGAGCGCCCGTGACCGCCTACCTGCCCATCGCCCGCCTCTTTCGAAGCCGCGCCCTGGGCGCCGACCGCGTTGCCTTCATCGAGCTCTTCTTCGACCTCGTATTCGTCTTCGCCGTCACGCAACTGTCGCACCACGTCATCGAGCACTTAACCCCGCGCGGCGTGCTCGAGGGCGTGCTCATGCTCGTCGCCGTGTGGTGGGTGTGGATCTATACGACGTGGGTCACCAACTGGATGAACCCCGAAAAAACGCCCGTTCGCTGGATGCTCATCGCGATGATGCTCGCGGGCCTCGTGCTCAGCACGGCCATCCCCTACGCGTTTGCCGAACGGGCGTGGCCCTTCGCGATCGCGTACATCGTCATGCAGTTGGGCCGCACCATTTTCGTCGTCGTGAGCTACCGCCGCGTTGGCGAGCACGGCAACGCGGTCAACCTCACCCGCATCGGCATCTGGTTCGTCTTCGCGGCGCCATTCTGGATCGCCGGCGCCGTCGTCGGCGGTGATCTGCAGTTCGTATTCTGGGCACTCGCCCTCGGCATCGAGTTGTTTGCCCCGACGGTGCGGTACTGGGTTCCCGGGATCGGCAACGCGAACATGGAATCGTGGTCGGTCGCGGGCGGGCACATGGCCGAGCGCGCAGGGCTCTTCATGATCGTCGCCCTCGGTGAGTCGATCATCGTGACAGGCACGGTCTTCAGCCGCAGCGAGCTCACCCCCTCGACGGTCTTCGCGTTTCTTGCGGCCTTCGTCGGCACGATTCTGTTCTGGTTGCTCTACTTCAGCCACGGGGCTGAGCACGGGCATCGGTTCATTTCGGCGTCTGAGCAATCCGGGGCCATCGCGCGGCTCACCTACACCTACCTGCACATGATCTTGGTGGGCGGGGTCGTGCTCGTGGCGGTGGGCGATGAGCTCGTGCTCGCGCATCCGGATGACCCGCTCGATGCCGCGACGCTCGCCGTCGTCGTGGCGGCGCCCGCGCTCTACTTGCTCGGCAACCTGCTCTTCAAGCGGTCGATCGGGCGGCCGTGGTTGCGGTCACATCTGCTCGGCATGGCGGCCCTGACGGGCTTATGGCTCGCGGCGCCGCTCATCCCGGGCATCACGCCGCTCGCCCTCACCTGGATGGTCAACGGAGTCGTCGCCCTCGTCGTCATCATCGACGAGTACGTGTGGCCGAGCGACGAGCACGACGAGGCCGACAACGACGAGAGCGCCGAGGCGGCCGCAATAGGCTGAGAGGGTGAGCACTCCCCACCACTGGATCGTGACGCTTGTCTGCGACGACCGCCCCGGCATCGTGCATGCCGTCACGGGCGGCATCGTCGAGGCCGAGGGCAACATCACCGAACTGCAGCAGTTCTCTAGCCTCGGCTCGGGTCGCTTCTTCTTGCGGTTGCAGACCGAGACCTACGCCAATCAGCACGAGCTTCGCGCCGCGCTGCAGCCCGTCATCGACCGCTACGGCATGGAGTGCCGCATCGACGCCGTGGGCCGACCATTGCGCACGCTCGTGCTCGTGTCGAAAGCGGCGCACTGCCTCAACGACCTCTTGTTCCGTCAGCGCAGCGGGCACTTGCCCATCGAGATTCCCCTCGTGCTCGGCAACCACCCCAACCTCGCCGAGCTCGCGGCGTTCTACGACGTGCCGTTCGAGTCACGCGCCGTGACGTCGTCCGAGGAGAAGGCCGCGATGGAAGCGCGCATTCTCGAGGCCGTCGAGCAACACGACATCGAGCTCGTCGTGCTCGCGCGCTACATGCAGATCTTCTCTCCCGAGCTGTGTGCGGCACTCGCGGGGCGAGCCATCAACATTCACCACTCGTTCTTGCCCGGCTTCAAGGGCGCCAACCCCTACGCGCGGGCCCACGCCCGTGGCGTCAAGCTCATCGGCGCCACAGCGCACTTCGTCACGAGCGACCTCGACGAGGGCCCGATCATCGAGCAAAACGTCACGCGCGTCGACCACTCGCGCTCGGCCGACGAACTCGTCGTGATCGGGCGCGACATCGAGAGTCGCACCCTCAGCCAGGCCGTGCGCTGGTTTGCCGAAGACCGCGTTCTGCTCGACGGCCAGCGCACGATCATCTTCACGTAACGATCGTTCACTCCACGTCGACGATGCGTATGGGGAAGTCTCAGCAAATATCCACTGAGACCCGCGAAGCTAGCCCCGAGTCGCCTTCCCGATCACGATTCGCCTAACCACCAGGAGTCACGTTGAGCCCCATGATTTCCGGCACCTCCCGAACCACGGCCGCCCGCATTGCCGCCCCCATCGGAGCCTCCGTCGCTCTGCTCACAACCATCACGGGCTGCTCAGCCGCAGCACCGGCCGAGCCTGCAGAACCGATTGACGCGAGCTACCGCGATGGCGTCTATCAGGCCAATGGTCCGTACGAGTCGCCCAACGGTGCCGAGAACATCATTGTTGTCATCGAGCTCGAGAACGATCTCGTGACCGACGTTGAGATCACGGTGAACCCGAACAACCCCACGACGGCCGACTTTCAAGGCCAATTCGCCGAGGGCATCGGCGACCTCGTGATTGGTGAAGACATCGACTCGCTCAATGTCACGGTTGTCGCGGGCTCCTCGCTGACGAGCAACGGGTTTCGCGAAGCCCTGAAGTCGATCAAGGCGGATGCCCTCGAAGGCTGACGTCGAGCCGACCGCTCTGGGGCCGTCGAGCTTTGACGCTATCGGCGCGCCCTGGCGCATTGGTGTTTCCACGGCGACTACCGCGATCTCGTCGCTCGGTGATGCGCTCGCTCCCTCCGACCTCGCCGCCGTGCGTGATCGCATCGAGCAGTTCGACCGAGACTGGTCTCGCTTTCGCGACGATTCGCTCGTGTCGCGCATCGCTCGCGAGGCCGGGTCGTGGCGTTTGCCCGCCGATGCCGCGCCTATGCTCGCGCTCTACGAGCAGCTCCATGCGCTGACGGATGCCCGCGTCACCCCCCTCGTCGGAGCCTCCCTCGAGCGCCTCGGCTATGACGCCGCCTACCGGCTGACGCCCTCGGGAGCGCCGCTCCCCGCCCCGAGCTGGGCCGACACCATCGCGCTGCGGCACACCGTCGAGGGGATCACTCTCGACACGGTTGCTCCCGTCGTGCTCGATGTGGGTGCCGCCGGAAAGGGCTACCTCGTCGATCTCGTCGGCGACCTGCTCGCGGCCCGCGGCGTGGGCGAGACCGTGGTCGATGCGAGTGGCGACGTTCGCGTGCGGGGAGAGCGCAACATCCGTGTGGCGCTGGAGAATCCCGCCGACCCCACGAAGGCCGTCGGCGTCGTCGAGCTGCACAACGCCGCGCTGTGCGCCTCGGCGATCAACCGTCGCGCGTGGGGCGACGGACGGCACCACATCATCGATGCCGTGACGGGTCTACCGGTCGACCAGGGTGTGATTGCCACGTGGGTGGTCGCCGACACCGCACTGCTGGCCGACGGACTCGCTACGGCACTATTCTTCGCTGAACCGGGGCGATTGGCCGAGGCCTTCTCGTTCGAGTGGGTTCGATTGACCAGTGACGGGCGGCTCGACGCGAGCCCCGGTCTTCGAGGGGAGCTGTTTGCATGAGAGCACGCATTGACGCCATCACCGGACGGGTCAGCATGTACCGCCTGGCCACCATCACTCTCGCCGTTGTGCTCGCTCAAGCGGTGCTCTTCGCCTTTCTCGACGTCATCGGGCCCGACCCCTTCGCGATTCTCGGCGTTCTCGGGGTCGTCATGGTGGCCACCCTCGGCGCGAATGAGATCGCCGCTCGCCTTTCCCGCGTGGTGCCCCATCGTGAGTCGAGCGTCATCACGGCGCTCATCGTCACCTGCATCGTGCAACCAAGCTTGTCGACGCCGGCACTCATCGCCGCGGCCGGCGCGGGCGTGATTGCGGCGCTCTCGAAGTACCTCATCGTGTGGCGCGGGCGACACGTGCTGAATCCCGCGGCAACGGGCGTACTCATCGCGGGCATCATCGGCTTCTACGCCGGTCAAGGAGTCGGTTTCTGGTGGGTTGCCACTCCGGCGCTCCTGCCCGCCGTGGCGATCGGCGCCCTGCTGTTGCTCGATCGCACGCGCCGACTCGATGTCGGGCTCATCTTCATCGTGCTCGCTGTCGTACTCAGTGGCAGCAGACTGGTGATGACGGGCAGTGACCCGCTCGCGGCGGTCACGACGGTGTTGCAACTCTTCCCGATCGTCTTTCTTGCTGGCTTCATGTTGAGCGAACCGTTGACGCTGCCACCGCGACGGTGGCAGCAGTGGCTCACCGCTGCGG
>JBJOPU010000089.1:0-6187 GCA_046050505.1 Actinomycetota bacterium | reverse complement strand
CAAGTAAGGGTCGATCTTGTCGGTGAGCGTGCCGGGCAGAAAGCCCAGGCGCTCACCCGCCTCGACGGCAGGGCGCGTCAAGATGATGCGGTCAACCTCTTTGCGCGTGAGCGCTTGCACGGCCTTCGCCATCGCGAGGTACGTCTTGCCGGTTCCCGCTGGGCCGATACCGAACACGATCGTGTGGTCATCGATCGCGTCGACGTACGACTTCTGGCCGAGCGTCTTGGGGCGGATGCTCTTGCCACGGCTCGTGAGAATGGCCTGGCTGAGCACCTCAGCGGGGCTGCCGGCTCCCTGCTCGAGAATGCGGGCCGAGCTCGTCACTTCGGTCTCCCCGAGGTCGTGGCCGCCACGCACCATGACGAGCAGCTCATCGACGAGTCGACGAGCGGCGGCAACCTGCACGGGGTCGCCCTCGAGCGTGATCTGGTTTCCGCGCACGTGCACGTCAACGAGCGGGTACTGCTTTTCGACCGTGCTCAGCAAGCGGTCGTGGGGGCCGAGCAGTCGAACCATCGCGACGCCGTCGACATCGAGTTGTTCGCGGGCGCGCGCTTCGCGCGCAGAATCGTCAGTGGGCAAGGGATCCCTCGGTTAGTCCCCCGGCAAGCACGTGGGCGTGCACATGGAAGACGGTCTGGCCGGCGTTCGCGCCGGTATTGAAAATGAGACGGAAGTGCCCGTCGGCGTGCTCGGTGGCAAGCAACTGGGCAGTGGCGACAACCTCGGCGAGCAGCGCCGGGTCGCCCGCAGCGAGCTCGGCAACATCGCGGTAGCGGGAGGTCTTGGGCACGACGAGCAAGTGCACGGGAGCCTGCGGAGCAATGTCGCGAAACGCGATGATCGTGTCGGTCTCGTGCACGATGTCGGCAGGAATCTCGCGCGCGATGATGCGCTCGAAGATCGTGGGCTCTGCACTGCTCATGGTGTCAGTCTAGAGCGCGGCCCTGACTGTGTACCCGGCGATGCTTACCAGCGACCGAGCGTGGCCGCGAGCACCGCGATCGCGGCAGGGCCTGCTGTTGAGGTGCGCAGAACACTCGAGCCGAGGCGCACGCAGCGTGCTCCGGCTGCGACCAGGGCATCCCGTTCCTCCGGGGCGATGCCGCCCTCGGGGCCCACGACGAGCAGCACGTCGCCGTGTCCGAGGTCGTGCGGGGTGAGGGAGGTGAGGGCGTGCTCGGCGGTGGGATCGAGCACGAGCACGGTCGACTCGGCGGCGCGAGCCGTGAGCTGCGCGGTCGTGGCGAGGGGCTCGATCACGGGCATCCACGCGCGCATCGACTGCTTTGTCGCTTCGCGCGCGATTGTCTGCCAGCGCTCGCGATTCTTGACCGCTTTGGCGGCGTCCCACCGCGAAACACTGCGCGCCGCTTGCCACGGAATAACGCCATCGACGTCAAGCTCGGTTGCGGCCTGCACCGCGAGTTCGTCGCGATCGCCCTTCGCGAGGGCCTGCACGAGGTGGATGCTCGGTCGCGGCCGCTCGTACCGCTCAACGCGCTCGACCGCAAACGCGACGTCACCCTGCTCAACCGCGGCAACAACTCCGTGCACGACCACACCCGCGCCGTCGCCCAGCCGCAGCTGCTCGCCCACCCGCACGCGAGCCACCGTGGTCGCGTGCCGCGCGTCAGGGCCGCGCAGGTGCACAACGGACGCCGTGGATGAGCCCTCGGCCGCGGCGACCTGTGCCGCTAGCGAGTCGTCGAGGTAGAAGTGAGCCATCTCTAGAGGTTCAAGAAACGGTCGCGCAGTTTCGCGAAGATGCCCTGCTGGAAGGTCGAGAACTGCGGCGGCACCGGCCGCCGACTCGACGCGAACTGCCGAATGAGCTCGGTCTCTTTCGCGTTGAGGCGCACGGGTGTCACGACCTGCACCCCGACCTTGAGGTCGCCGCGGCCCGAACCCCGCAAGCGCGTGATGCCGCGATCTTTGATCGTGATGATCTCGGCACTTTGCGTGCCGGGCTTGATCTCGACGGGAACCTCTCCGTCGAGACCGGGCAGCGTCACAGTGGTGCCGAGAATCGCGTCGGTCATTTGCACTTCGACGGTCGCGAGCAAGTCGTCGCCGTTGCGGCTAAACGTCTCGTGCGTCTTCACCTTGATCTCGAGGTAGAGGTCGCCGTTGGGCCCGCCGGCGGGGCCGACTTCGCCCTGGCCCGTGAGCTGAATGCGCACTCCCGTGTCTACACCGGCCGGGATGTCGACGGGAATCGCCCGGCGAGCACGCACGCGCCCCTGCCCGGCACACGAGGGGCATGGGCTCGGAATCACGGTGCCGTAGCCACGGCAGGTTCCGCAGGGGCTGCTGGTCATGACGTTGCCCAGCAGGCTGCGCACGGTGCGCTGAATCTGGCCAGAGCCGCGACAAATGTCGCAGGTCTGGGGGCTCGTGCCGGGCGAGCAGCACGAGCCCTCACACGTCGAACACAGAATTGCGGTGTCCACCTCGATCTTGCGACTCGTACCGAACACGATCTCGTCGAGTTCCACCTCGACCCGCAAGAGTGCATCTTGCCCGCGCTCGCGGCGACTGCGTGGGCCGCGCTGCTGCTGGCCCCCACCGAAGAAGGTTTCGAAGATGTCGCCGAAGCCCCCGAATCCGGATGCTCCTCCGAAGCCGCCCGACCCGCCCATGTCGTACTGCTGCCGCTGCTGCGGGTCGCTCAGCACGTCGTAGGCGTGCGTCACTTGCTTGAACCGCTCGGCGGCATCCGCACTCGGATTCACGTCGGGGTGCAGCTCACGCGCTAGCCGGCGATACGCCTTCTTGATCTCGTCAGCGCTGGCCTGACGGTCGATTCCGAGCACCTCGTAGTGGTCTGACACTTATTCCTCACCGAGCAAGCGCGAAACGTAGCGGGCTACCGCGCGCACTGCTGCCATGTTGTTCGAGTAATCCATGCGGGTGGGCCCGAGTACGCCGAGTTTGGCCGAACTATCGGTGCCAACGCGGTAGGCGCTCGTGACAACCGCGGTTTCTTTTAGGGCCTCATCATTTTCGCGACCAATGCGGGCGGTCACGCCGGTCTCGTCGACCTGCATCTCGCTGAACAGCTTGAGCAGGGTGACCTGTTCTTCCAGCGCTTCGAGCACGGGATACACGCTGCCGACGAAGTCGCCTTCGGTGCGCACGAGGTTGGCCGCGCCGGCCATGACGAGGCGGTCGGTGCGATGCGCATCCACATGCCCCAAGAGAGCTTCAGAGACGACACCCACGGCTTCGCGGCGATCGGGAGCGAATCGTTCGGCAAGCGAAGCGGCAACCTGGGGCACCTCGCTAAGCACTTGGCCCGCGAGCGCCGCGTTGAGCTTGGCCCGCAGTTCGCCGATGAAAGCCTCATCGGCTTCAAGCGGCAGCTCGATGATGCGCTGATCGACGCGGCCGCCATCGGTGATGAAGACGGTCATCACGCGGGTAGCACTCATGGGCACGAGTTCGATGTGGCGCACGCGCGCGTTGCCGAGCGCGGGGTATTGCACGAGCGCGACCTGGTTCGTCAGGTGGGAGAGCAGGCGTACCGTACGGGCGAACACATCATCGAGGTCGACCGACTGATCGAGAAACGACGAGATGGCCTGGCGTTGAGCGCCGCTGAGCGGGCGCAAGTCGGCAAACTGATCGACGAAAACCCGATACCCCTTGTCGGTCGGCACCCGACCCGAGGAGGTGTGCGGAGCCGTGATGAGCTCTTCTTCTTCGAGAAGGGCCATGTCGTTGCGAATCGTGGCGGCGGACACACCGAACTGGTGTCGATCAACGATGGCCTTCGAGCCGACCGGTTCACGCGACGCGACGTAGTCGTGAACGATCGCGCGCAGCACATGCAAGGCGCGTTCTGAAACCACGACGCTCCTCCCCATCTGCCGCCCGTGTTCGCGAAACTGCTGGCACTCGCTCAATCAGACTGCCAATTCTACCTGCAACACGGGGCGATCATCATTGCTTGCGGGATGCTCGGGCGCTAGGTTTGCTCCGTGCTCCACCCCGCAGTACCCAACCGTTTCAGAATCACTGAAAGGCAGCATTCATGACTGACCAGACTCCTCCCCCCGCAGCGTCGGCTGCTCCGCTCACGGAGGCGGAGGACCGCCAGTGGGCGTCGTTCGCGCACCTCGGCGGCGTGCTCGGCTTCATCCCGGCGCTCATCATCTGGCTCGTGTTCAAGGACCGCGGTTCGTTCACGAACCAGGAAGCCAAAGAGGCCCTGAACTTCCAGATCACCGTGGCCATCGCCTACATCGCCCTTAACGTGCTCGGTGTCGTTCTCGGTGCCATCACGTTCGGTCTTGGTGGGCTCATCACCTTCCTGGTCCCGCTCGTCTGGATCGCGGCCGTGATCTTCTCGATCCTCGGTTTCGTGAAGTCGAAGGACGGCAACGGCTACCGTTACCCCGTCTCGATCCGTCTCATCAAGTAAGACGCACAGATTAGCTCGCGGGGCTCGACCTTCATGGTCGGGCCCCGCGGGTGTTTAATGGCCGCATGACCGATCAGCCTGTAAACCCGTATTCCGCAGCCCCGCAGCCCATGAGCCCCGCCGACGAGAAGTTGTGGGCCACGCTCGTGCACGTCGGTGGCATCTTCTTCGGCTTCTTGCCGGCGCTCTTGGGCTTTCTCATCGTCGGCAACCGCGGCCCCTTCGTTCGCGGCCACACCGCGACGGCCCTGAACTTTCAGTTGACGATGATCATCGCCTCGGTCGTGGGCGGCGTACTGACCCTCGTGTTCATCGGCATCTTCGTCATCATCGCCGTGAGCGTTCTCGTCATCATCTTCTCGATCATGGCGGCGCTCGCGGCCAACCGCGGCGAGGCTTACACCTACCCGCTGTCGATCACGTTCGTCCGCTAGAGCGACTCAGTCGGGCAAGAGCCGGCGCACAACCGCGTCGGCGAGCAGGCGCCCGCGCAGCGTGAGCACGATCGTGCCGCGCAGCGCGGGCCCTGGCTCGACGAGCTCGTCCGCAATGAGCTGAGCGACCGCTCGGCGGCCGAGCGGGGTGAGGGCATCCATCGGCAAGCCCTCGACGAGCCGCGTCTGCAACAGCACGCGCTCGACCCGGCGGGTCTCAGCATCGAGGGTTTCGCGCCCCGCGGCAGGGCTGAAGCCCGCTGCGAGGCGCTGGGCGTAGGCAGCGGGGTGCTTGACGTTCCACCAGCGCACTCCCCCGACGTGGCTGTGAGCGCCCGGCCCGACGCCCCACCAGTCGTGGCCGAGCCAGTAGGCGCGGTTGTGGCGTGACTGCTGCGCCGGAGTACGCGCCCAGTTGCTGACCTCGTACCAGTCGTATCCGGCGGCGGTGAGTCGGGCATCTGCCGCCTCATAGAACGCGGCGTGCAGGTCGTCGTCGACGGGCGGCACGTCGCCGCGGGCGATTTGCCGCGCGAGCTTCGTGCCCTCTTCGACGATGAGTGCATAGGCACTGAGGTGGTCGGGCTCACACGCGAGCGCGGCATCGAGGCTGCGCTGCCAGTCGGATTCGGTCTCACCGGGGGTTCCGTAGATGAGGTCGAGGCTCACGGCCAGGCCAGCGGCCTTCGCAGCAGCCACCACGCGCGGCACGTTCTCGGGGTCGTGCGTGCGCTCGAGTACGGCGAGCACGTGCGGCACGGCCGACTGCATGCCGACGCTCACACGCGTGAATCCGGCGGCGGCGAGGCGCTCGAGGCCCGCGGCATCGATCGAGTCGGGGTTGGCCTCGGTCGTCACCTCGGCGTCGGGGGCGAGGGTGAAAGTGTCGCGCACGGCCGCGAGCATGTGGGCGAGGTCATCGGTCGGCAATAGGGTCGGGGTGCCTCCGCCGAAGAACACCGTGTTCACGGGCCGCACGGGCAGTCCGCTCTCGCGCAGCACGCGCGCGGCACGCTCGACCTCGGCGATCGCCTGGTCGGCGAAGTCGCTCTGCTTGACGCCGCGCACCTCGTCAGCCGTGTAGGTGTTGAAGTCGCAATATCCGCAGCGCACGCGACAAAACGGCACGTGCAAGTACACCCCGAGTTCGCGGTGCTCGGCGCCATCGATCACACTCGGCGGCAGCATCCCGTCGTCGGGGGCCGGGTCGGCGATGGGCAGGGCGCTGGGCACGTGCTCATTGTTTCAGTCAGCGCTGACCGCTACCGTCTGGCAGGGTTGACCGGTGACCATCACGATTCTCTGGGACGTCGACGGAACCCTG
>JBJOPU010000088.1:0-6192 GCA_046050505.1 Actinomycetota bacterium | reverse complement strand
CTTGTTTTTGGCGAGCGAGACCATGAGCGGGTCAGTCCACGTAGGGGCGTGCACTCCGTTGGTCACCGAGGTGATCGGAACGTCGTCCTGATCGAAGCCCTCCCACAGCGCGCCGAACATGCCGCGCGAAACGTCACCGTGCAGCTTGCTCACGCCATTCGCGCGCTGGGCGAGGCGCAGACCCATGACCGCCATGTTGAACACGGCGGGGTCACCGCCCTCGTAGTCTTCGGTGCCGAGCGGCAAGACGTCTGCCGCGGCGACACCCGGCAGCAAGTCGGTCGAGAAGTAGCGCTCGATGAGGTCGCCCTCGAAGCGGTCGATACCAGCGGGCACCGGAGTGTGGGTCGTGAAGAGCGTGCCTGCGCGCACAATCTGCAAAGCCTCGGTGAACGAGAGGCCTTCGGCGATGAGGTCGCTGATGCGCTCGAGGCCCAAGAATCCGGCGTGGCCTTCGTTGGTGTGAAAGACCTCGGGAGCGGCCGTGCCGCTGAGGTCGACGTAGCGCTTGATGGCGCGAACGCCACCAATGCCGAGCAACAGCTCTTGCAGCAAGCGGTGCTCACCACCGCCGCCATAGAGGCGGTCGGTGACGCCGCGCAGTTCGTCATTGTTGTCGTGGATGTCGGTGTCGAGCAGCAGCAAGACCACGCGACCGACCTGCATTTGCCAAACGCGTGCGTGCAGCGCCTCACCCCCCGGCAAGCTCAGCGTCACGCGAACGGCGCTGCCGTCGTGCTCGCGCAGCACCTGCATCGGCAGGCCATCGGGGTCGATGAGCGGGTAGGTCTCTTTCTGCCAGCCATCGCGGTCGATTGCCTGACGGAAGTAGCCAGCGCGGTAGAAGAGGCCGACGCCGATGAGCGGCAAACCGAGGTCGCTCGCGCTCTTCAAGTGGTCACCCGCAAGAATTCCGAGACCGCCCGAGTACTGGGGAATCGCCGAAGCGATGCCGAACTCGGGCGAGAAGTACGCGATGCGCGCGGGGGCGTCGGGCAGCGACTGGTACCAGCGCGGCTGCTCGAGGTAGGCCGTGAGGTCGGCGCGCAGCGCTTCGGACTCCGCCATGAACGACTCGTCGGCCGTGAGTTCTTGCAACCGCGCCGGATCAACAGCGCCCAGCAAGGCAACCGGATCGTGGTCGAGCGCATCCCACCGCTCCGGGTCGATGCGGGCGAAAAGCGCCTTGGTCGGCTCGTGCCACGACCAGCGCAGGTTAGCGGCGAGCGCCGAAACGGCGGCCAACGACTCGGGCAGAACGGTACGAACGGTGAATCGGCGGATCGCCTTCACTCTCATCACTCCTCGGCGTAGGGGCGTGGTGGGGGTACCCCAAGCACCCCACTCTAAGCGAGCAGAGCACTGATCGGGAACCGGTTCCATAAACCGCCTCACGCGCCACCCACCCCTTCCCAGATACCGCTCATACCCAGCGCACAACCGGCGGCACGCCCGACTGCACACGCCTGCCACCCATGAAGCGCGGGCCCGGCGTAGGGTCGAGGGGTGGCATCGACGCAGACCTCGCCCTTCACCCACCGCATTGGGCGCATCCCGATTCGCTATTTGAGCCCGCAGCAGCCCGAGAATCGCTGGCCCAGCACAGCATTCGTCGGTGAAGTGATTCCTTTCGCGGCGACCGTCTTCCGAGAAGGGCACGATGCGCTCGGCGCTGAGGTCGTGCTCACAGCCCCCGATGGCACGGTTGAGCGTCACACGCTGACGCAGGGCGCCGCCGGAACGGATCGCTGGCGCGTCGACGTTCCGGTGCTCCAGGCCGGCATCCACCACTGGCACGTCGAGGCCTTTGCGGATGACTGGGCAACATGGCTGCACGCCGCCTCGGTCAAGATCGCGGCAGGAGTGGATGTTGAGCTCATGCTGCTCGAAGGCGCGCAGTTGCTCGAGCGCGCGGCGGCCCTCGCCGCTGACACGCCGGCCGCTGCCGTGCTCACCGATGCGCGCTCGGTGATGCGCAAGATGACGCTCACCCCCGCGGCGCGGCTCGCGGTCGCCAACGACGCGCGCGTTGCTGCGGCACTCACGGCCTATCCCCTCCGCAGCCTGCTGACGCGCAGCGAGCAACTCGTCATGCGGGTTGAGCGCACGCGCGCCGCCGTGGGGAGCTGGTACGAGTTCTTCCCGCGCTCAGAAGGCGCCAAGCAGCGCAAAGACGGTTCGTGGCAAAGCGGAACGTTCGCGACGGCAGCCAAGCGCCTTCCCGCGATCGCGAGCATGGGCTTCGATGTTGTCTACTTGCCCCCCATTCACCCGATCGGGCGCATCAACCGCAAGGGCCCAAACAACACGTTGACCCCGGGGCCTCACGATCCCGGCAGCCCGTGGGCGATCGGCTCGAGTGAGGGCGGGCACGAGGCCGTGCATCCCGATCTCGGAACCGTCGCCGACTTCGAAGCCTTCGTCGCGGGCGCGGCCAAGAACGGCATTGAGATCGCGATCGACCTCGCCTTGCAGTGTGCGCCCGACCACCCCTGGGTGGCAGAGCATCCTGAATGGTTCACCACCCTGCCCGACGGTTCGATTCGCTACGCCGAAAACCCGCCGAAGAAGTACCAAGACATTTACCCGCTCAACTTCGACAACGATCCCGAGGGGCTCAGTCGTGAAGTGCTGCGCATTGTGCGCCTCTGGATCGAGCGGGGCGTGCGCATCTTCCGCGTCGACAACCCGCACACCAAGCCCCTGCATTTCTGGGAGTGGTTGCTGCACGAGGTGAACACCGAGCACCCCGACGTCGTGTTTCTTGCCGAAGCCTTCACACGCCCGCCGATGATGCAGGCGCTGGCCGGCGCCGGATACCAGCAGTCGTATACCTACTTCACCTGGCGCAACACCAAGGTCGAGCTCGAGACGTACCTCACCGAACTCAGCCACGAGTCGAGTGCCTATTTGCGCCCGAACCTGTTCGTGAACACCCCCGACATCCTCACCGAATACCTCCAGTTCGGCGGGGTTCCGGCCTACAAGATCCGCGCCGCCATCGCTGCAACAGCGAGCCCGACGTGGGGTGTGTACAGCGGCTACGAGCTCATCGAGAATGTCGCCCGACCGGGCAGCGAAGAGAACATCGACAACGAGAAGTACGAGTACAAGCCGCGCGATTGGGCCGCGGCCGAAGCGGCGGGCAAGTCGATTGCGCCGTACATCACGACTCTCAACCGCATCCGTTCTGAACACCCGGCTCTGCGCCAGCTGCGCAATCTGACGGTGCACTCGAGCGATGACGAGGCGATTCTCGTCTACTCGAAGGTGCTTCCCGGTCGGTTCGTGCGCAGTGGTCGCAGCGACGGCATCATCGTCGTCGCGAACGTTGACCCTCACGCGGCGCGCGCGACGACCGTGCACCTTGATCTGGCCGCACTGGGGTTGGCACCCGGCACGACGTTCGACGTGAAAGACCTGATCACCGGCGACCGGTTCCGCTGGGGAGCCGACAACTACGTGCGCCTCGACGCCTTCGTCGAGCCCGTGCACGTTCTGCGCATCGAGTATCCGAAGGGCATGTGATGGTCGGCAAGAAGAAGTCTGGGCCCCCCGAGCTGCACCCCGACCACCGACGCGCGCTGGTCGAGGGTCGGCACCCGAAGCCCCATGACTCACTCGGCCAGCACCCTGTTGACGACGGGTGGCTGGTGCGGGTCATCCGCCCCCTCGCCGCCTCGGTCACGATCGTGCGCGCTGATGGTTCCGAACACGCGCTGGAGCACGATGCCGAGGGACTGTGGCACGGCATTCTGCCGGGCGGTGCCGATGAGGGCCAGGCCTACACCGTGCGCACGACCTACGACGGCGGACCCGACTGGCTCACCGACGACCCCTACCGCTTCGTCTCGAGCGTGGGTGAAGTCGACCTCTACCTGTGGGGCGAAGGCCGCCACGAGCAACTGTGGCAGGTGCTCGGCGCTCACCACCGGCCGCACGAAGACGTCGATGGCACGAGTTTCAGCGTGTGGGCACCGCACGCCCAGGCCGTGCGCGTGGTGGGCGACTTCAATAGTTGGAGTGGCCTTGGCCACGCCATGCGCCGCCTCGACGACAACGGCGTCTGGGAGATCTTCGTACCGGGCCTGGGCGCTGGCTCGACCTACAAGTTCGAGATCCTGACGCCAGACGGCGCGTGGGTGACCCGCGCCGACCCGATGGCGCGCTACACCGAGACTCCCCCAGCCACCGCATCCGTCGTCGGCGACTCGCACTACGCCTGGAGTGACGGCGCGTGGATGGCGAGCCGTGCGGCTCGCAACCCGCACGACGGCGCCATGAGCGTCTATGAGATGCACCTCGGCTCGTGGCGCCCCGGGCTCGGGTATCGCGACATCGCCGACCCGCTCATCGCCTACGTCACGCAGCTCGGATTCACCCACGTCGAATTCATGCCGCTCGCCGAGCACCCGTACGGTCCCTCATGGGGATACCAAGTGACGGGGTACTTCGCGCCCACCTCGCGCTTTGGGCACCCGGATGACCTCCGGTACCTCATCGACCGGCTGCACCAGGCCGGCATCGGCGTGATCATGGACTGGGTTCCGGCGCACTTCCCGAAAGACGAGTGGGCGTTGGGCCGGTTCGACGGGGTGGCTCTGTATGAGCATCCTGACCCGCGACGCGGTGAGCACCCCGACTGGGGCACCTACATTTTCGACCTTGGCCGCAGTCAAGTGCGCAACTTTCTCGTCGCCAACGCGCTGTACTGGCTCGAAGAGTTCCACATCGATGGCCTGCGGGTCGACGCCGTCGCGAGCATGCTCTACCTCGACTACTCACGCAGCGACGGCCAGTGGCTGCCCAACGTTCTGGGAGGGCGCGAGAACCTCGAAGCCATCGCGTTCTTGCAAGAAGCCACGGCGACGGCCTACAAGCGCGTTCCGGGCATCGTGATGATCGCCGAAGAGTCGACCTCGTGGCCGGGAGTCACGAAGCCGACGAGCGAGGGCGGCCTGGGCTTTGGCATGAAGTGGAACATGGGGTGGATGCACGACACCCTGAGCTACTTCGCGCGCAACCCGATGTGGCGCTCGCACCACCACAACGAGATCACCTTCAGCTTCTTGTATGCCTTCAGCGAGAACTTCATGCTGCCCATCAGTCACGACGAGGTCGTGCACGGCAAGGGCTCGTTGCTCGCCAAGATGCCCGGCGACCAGTGGCAGAAACTCGCCAACGTGCGCGCGTACCTGGCCTTCATGTGGGCGCACCCCGGCAAGCAACTGCTCTTCATGGGCCAAGAGTTCGGGCAACCGAGCGAGTGGAGCGAAGAGCGCGGGCTCGACTGGTGGATTCTCGACCAGCCCGTTCATCGCGGCCTGCATCACCTCGTGAGCCAGCTCAACCGGGTGTACCGCGAGACGCCGGCGCTGTGGGAGCTCGACAATTCGCCCGAGGGCTTCTCGTGGCTCGAGGGGGGCGACGCGGGCAACAACGTCATCGCGTTCGAGCGCCGC
This sequence comes from Actinomycetota bacterium, assembly GCA_046050505.1. Lineage (GTDB taxonomy): Bacteria > Actinomycetota > Actinomycetes > Actinomycetales > Microbacteriaceae > Microcella. The sequence continues at coordinate 730 of JBJOPU010000088.1, read as the reverse complement.
GACGCGCACGGTGCCCCGCTCGTGGGCGTGTTCAACTTCAGCGGCAACCCCGTGGGGCCCTACCGCTTGCCGCTGCCCTCCGCCGGAACGTGGCGCGAAGTCATCAACACCGATGCCGAAGAGTTCGGCGGCTCGGGAGTCGGCAACTTCGGAAGCGTGCACGCAACCGACACCCCGTGGGGTGGGCGGCCTGCCTCGGTTGAACTCATGCTTCCGCCGCTCGCGGGGCTCTACTTGCAGCGCGAGTAGCGCGGAACGGCCTCCGCGTTCACCGTGGTGAACGCCGGGTGCACTTACGAGAGCAGCGGTGCGCCGGGTGCGTTCACGAGAGCAGCGTTGCGCCGGCGGCGCGCTCAGTACAGCAGCGTGGTGAGCGCGCGGCGCGCAACGACCGTTCGTGGGTCGTCGATGCCGACGATCTCGAAGTAGTCGAGCAAGCGCGTGCGAATCGCTGCCTTGCCCTCGGCAGCCTGCACCGCAAAAACGCGCAGCAATCGGGCGAACGCGTCGTCGACGTGTCCCCCGCTGAGGTCGAGGTCGGCGACCGCCAGTTGAGCATCCGCGTCATCGGGCTGAGCGGCCGCGGCTGCGCGCACGTCGGCCGCAACCAGGCCGTCGAGTCGCTGCAGCAATGACACCTGAGCGAGCCCCGCAACCGCGAGTTGGTCGCGGGGGTTCTGGGCGATCGCCGTGCGATACGCGGATGCTGCGGCCGCATAATCGCCGTTGC
>JBJOPU010000087.1:0-6290 GCA_046050505.1 Actinomycetota bacterium | reverse complement strand
GTCGTATGGGCATCCGGGTGGGTGGTATCGCGAACAGTACTTGGCGAACGTGCGCGAGTGGGCGGGCCGCGGCGTCGAGCTTCCTGACCCCTTCGACGCAGCGCTTGTGCGCTCGGCGCCGCGCCAGATTCGGCACCTGCTGGCCGCGGCGATCGCCGAAGAGCGCTCGGCCACGGCTCTCGCGACGCTCGGCTTGGGCTTCACCATTTGGCACGATGTCGTCGCCGGCCCGCGGCCGATCGACAAACTCGACCACGTCGTGCTCGGCCCCACCGGCCTCTGGGCCGTGCTGAGCGAAGACTGGGGCACGCCCGTGAAGGTCAAGCGCGGCGAGGTCATCGGCGAGGGCCTCGATCCCGGTGAAAAGCCGCTCGCTCAACTCGGCGGCCGGGCCCGCGTGCTCGCGCGTGCCGCCCGCTGCCGCTTCTCGGCACTCGTGATCGTGGTCGAAGACAACCAGGCCGCCGAGTCGGCTGTCGAACTCGGTTCGGTGCGCGGCGCCCAAGGGATGCTCGTGCAACGCTCCCGCCTCGTCAACCTCATCCGCACGGGGTTGCCGGGTGTCGGCGTCGGAGGCACTGACTTGTTCGAAGTGCGCACGCGCCTGCAGTCGGCCGTGCGGTTCGTATAGGTGACTGCTAACCTGGCTAGGTAATCACGCCAGGTAGGGGGAAACGTGGAACCGGTCAACATTCTGGATGCCCGCAACAGCCTTTCGAAGCTCGTCGCGGCCGCCGAGAACGGTGATGACGTCGTGATCGCCAAGCGTGGTCGGCCCGTGGTGCGTCTCGTGCCGGTCGAACAACCACGCTTCACGGGGGGCGCACTTGCCGAGCGTCTCGTGCGCAATCCACCCCCGAGCTCGCGCAGCGCGGCTGAGATTGACGACGACATTCGTGATGCGCGCGAGAGCTGGGGTTCGTAGCGCGTGATCTATCTCGACTCGTGCATCCTCATCTATGCCGTCGAAGACGACGGTGAGCGCGGGCACCTCGCGCGGCAGGCCTTGGCCGATCACGCTGACGACGAGCTTATGGTGTCGCCGCTCGTCGTCATGGAGTGCCTCACGGGGCCGCTCAAGCGCGGTGATCTCTCACTCGTTGACTACTACCGCGACACTCTAAACGCCGTCGGCCGAGCGCCGTTCGACGAAGACGTCTTCGTGCGCGCTGCCGAATTGCGAGCGCGGCATGCGATGTCGACGCCGGATGCTCTGCACCTCGCTGCGGCCCAGAAGGCAGGGTGCTCGGCGCTGTGGACCAACGACCGGCGTCTTGAACGGGCGGCGCACGGCCTTGCCGTGGCAATCGTCGAGGCGCAATGACCGTGCGGGTCGCGGGCGTCGACCTGGCGGCGGAGGCCGCGGGTACGGCTCTTGCGGTGCTGCGGGTTGAGTCGGGCCAGGTCACGCTTGAGCAGCTGCAGCTCGGCGTCGACGACGAAACCATCGTCGGGACAACTCGCAACGTGAGCCTCATCGGCATCGACTGCGCGTTCGGCTGGCCGGTCGACTTTGTCGACTTTGTGGCGCGGCACGCTGCCGGCGGCGAGCTATCGGGCTCTGACGCGGGCGACCTCGCCTGGCGCCGACGCCTCGCGCATCGCGAGACCGACCGCGTCGTCACCGAGCGCACGGGCGCGCGGCCTTTGAGCGTTGCGACCGATCGACTGGGCATGACGGCGCTGCGGTGCGCGGTGCTGCTTGACCGGCTGGCGGGCGACGGGCGTGTGGTCGATCGTTCGGGAGAACATCCGAGTGCCGTCGCCGAGGTCTACCCCGCCATGGCCTTGCGCGTCTGGGGGCTCAGCCGCCCGGGCTACAAGCAGTCGACGGATGCCCGCGCAGCCCTCATCGCCGACCTGCGCCGCGCGGCTCCATGGCTTGAGCTCGGCGACCACGAGCCCCTCATGCGGGCCTCAGCCGATGCGCTCGACGCGGTGCTCGCCGCGCTGGTTGCACTGGCGCACGCACGCGGGGCGAGCATCCGCCCCACGCCCGATCAGCGGGAGCGCGCACGCGTCGAAGGGTGGATCAGCATCCCGACGGTCGGGCTCTCCGAGTTGGGCGCGATACCCTAGAGGTTTGGGGCCGGGCCGCGAGCGTGCGGCGCCCCTGTGAGGGAGTTCGCGGTGGCTGGGTCGTTGACGGAAGAGTGCATTCACGGTTTCGAGCCCGGCATGTGTGCCAGTTGTTTTCCTCCGGCGGCTCCGGCCGCGCCGGCGCCCGTGCGCCGCGCTCCGCGTCAGGCGGCGCGCAGTCTGCGCAGCCCCGCCGCGGGTGCCACGGGCAAGGCCGCCGAGGTGCGCCCGCCCAACCTGCCGCAGCGCATCTTTCACGTGACCCACATGAGCAACCTGCCGCTCATTCTTGAGGCGGGGCGGTTGCTGCCGCCGTCGGAGGCGCAGCCGGCGCTGCGACTCGCGAGCGATCTGACGCACGAGTTGCGCGGCTCGGCTCCCGTGCCGGGCGACGGAAGCCCCGACGATGACGGCATCGAGCGCTCGGCTCTCGACTGCGTGGCGTTCAGCCTGTCGCCCCAGGCAACCTGGTGGCTTGAGGTGCAAGAGGGCGCGGCGGGGCCGACGTGGAGCGAGGCGGCGAAGGCCGCATCCACGGTCGACTTCGTCGTGTTGGGCGTCGACATCGCCGCCGTCTCGAACACCGTGGTGGTGACCGACGGTGACGCGGCGGCTCCGGCAACGCGTCTCGGCGTCGGCACTGAGGGCCGGCAACGGATGCTCGCTCGCGCCGCGGGAACCCCCGAGGCTCTGCAAGCCGCCGAGGCCCTGGTGCCCGGCCCGGTGTCGCTCGCGACCGTGGCGCTCGTTGCCGTGGCGAACGAGCGTCGCCGCGACGAGGTGCGCGACCTGCTCAAGTCGGCGGGCGTGACCGCCAAGGTTGCGGTGTATCCGCCGTGGTTCGTGCCGAAGGTTGACGACTAGGCCGCTGGTTGCTGGCCGTTTGCGAACGCGCGTTGCGCGTCGGGGCCTCGTGCGCCGGGGGTTTCCCGCTGCGGTCGATAACGCTCTCGGTGCGACGCCCGGTTTCGCCTCGATAGATGGGTTCGGCAGACTCCCCAATCGCAGGAAGTTTGGGCGACTCGAGGTTGAAGGTTTTTTGGCGTGACCTCCGGGGCCCGTCGCGCGATCGGCACACCCGAGCGCGTGGCCAACGACCGTCGCCGCGACGAGGTGCGCGACCTGCTCAACTCGGCTGGCCTGACGGCGAAGGTCGCGGTGTACCCGCCGTGGTTCGTGCCGAAGGTCGCGGTGTACCCGCCGTGGTTCGTGCCGAAGGTCGACGACTAAGCGCTCGGGGCAGCGCGCCGACCGGCGACTGCGTGCGCGACGAAGCGCTCGGGCGTCAATATGAGCCGCCCGTTCCACGGGTTGAGTGTGGTCAGGTCGTGGTCAGAGCTCACGACGATCAGGGCTTCGGCGGCCAACGCGCAGTCGAGCACGAGGTTGTCTTCGTGGTCGCGTGAGTCGTGGGCTCGACGCGACGGGTCGAGCACCGCGCCGCCGAGTTCGGTAATGATGTCTGTCAGTTCGCCGACGTAGCGCTGGGCGGTGTCGGGGCTGACGCCCAGACGCACGAGCACCGCTGCTGTGGTGGTGAGAATGTGCAGAGAGCTGAACAGCTGCATGTCGTCTCCGTCGAGGGCGATCGCGAGACAGTCGGCGGCAGCGTTGTCGGTGGTGGGCGGGATGCGGGGCAGGTAGGGGTAGCTCGAGTCGGGCCCGACCAGGGCGTTGACAAGAACATTGACGTCGTAGACGACCGGCGTCAGCACGTCAGGCGGCCCGGCCCACCAGCTCTGCCACGGCCGCGCGCACTTCGTCGGGTGTCACGACGCGCCCCAGTTGTTCATGGGCCTCCTGCTGCAGAGCTTGCAACCGTTCGGCCCGTCGATCGCGAGCGAGTCGACGAATGGCGACGCGCAAGAACTCTGATCGATTGCCGCCGCCATAGTGTTCGACCAGTTCGTCGAGCAAGGCGCGTTCGTCATCGCTAATAGCGAATCCGACGGTCTTGGCAGTCACGGTGGCCTCCTGCGATCTTCGTATGCAACTCGTATGCAATGCTACGACTCGATTCAGAGTAGGCGCAACGAGTCCGCGCACCGTCGGGCTGCGTGCCGTCGGCGGCACATTGCGTGAACGGGGTGCCTGTGGAGGACGGCCGTGACACGGCCGCGCTCCGGTCAGTACGCGAGCTGGTGGTTCTGGAGCGAGGGATGCCCGTCTTACTTCACGCCGGGGCGTCGCGCGCGACCGATCGGCTTGTGGTGCTGGAGGCTGGCTGACCTGGGTTACGCGGGATTCTCGGGTGGTGACTCCCCAAACCGCTGCTGCGCTGCCTGCTTGCTGATACCGAGCACCAACCCGATGAACCCCCAGCTTCGCCCATTGGCGCGAGCGGAGGCAACCGCGTTGGCAAGCTCCGTTTTGGCGCGCTCGACGTCTTTGGCGGCGAGCCCTATACGCCTCAAATCGGCGGGATCGTCAACGGGGTAATCGTCAAGGTCGATGGCGTCGAGCAACTGCTCTATGTCGCGCACGGCTGTTTTCTTGGTCATCTACTTTCTCCTTACCGCAGGTAGTGCAATAAGCGTCGACGCAGAGGCATAGCGTGAATGATTCGGGCGTCATCGTCAGGGTCGACGACGATGACTTCGAGTAGTTGGCCGTTCTCGTCTGGGCCGATGATCAGCACGAGGTCAGTTTCGATTCTGACGACGCGAAAAGCGATCGAGACCGCGTGAAGAATGCTGCGATCAGTCAGGCCGTGTTTGCGTGCCGACGGAAGAATTCGTGTCTTCACTGTATCCGCCCCCCGGCCCATTTGTCAACCTTTAGTTGACGCGCTGCATGACGCCGTCATTCTGACCGCCCGAGAGCGAACCTGCAGCGCACGAGCGAGTTGTGACCTGCAGGGGGCAGAGGCGATAGAGCTGAGGAGGAGGCGTGGCTTCGTCATGCTCACGCGTCGTTGCTGTGGCAGGAGTGCCTTGCGCGGGTGGTTTGAGCCGGTGCGATGACGATCAGGTTCAGCCGCCTCCCCAATCGCAGGAACTTTGGGCGACTCGTGGTTCAAGGTTTCGCCGAACTCGGGGGAAGCCTTAGTCGGTTGCACTCGCGGCGCGGTGGCGCGCGAAAGCATCGATCAATCGCTCCAGCAGGCCTGAGAAAGATCTCAGAGTCGACCGGCGCATGGCGCACATGTCACGTTTCCCCTACACTTACGTGACATGACTCTCACTGCCTCTGCGGTTATCCGCAACGCTCCTCCCCACACGTTTGTGCGGGTCGCCGACCTCCCAGGCACGCCTGAGGCAGCGCGGCAGGCTGCGTCTCGTGCCGCGAAATCAGGCGAGCTGGTGGCGGTTCGACGAGGTCTGTACTATCGCGGGGTGCTGACGCGGTATGGCATGACGCGGCCCAAGCTCGACGAGCTCGCGCATGAGGTTGCCGGAGGCCGCGGTGTCGGTCCTGCTGGTTTCTCTGCCGCGCGTGCGTGGGGGGTGACGACGCAGGTTCCACCCGTGTACACCCTCGCGGTGCCGAACCCCATTGAGCCGATTGACGGCGTGCACCTCGTGACGCGCCGCAACATTGCGCGGGCTGAACTCTCGAGCCTCGAGATTGCATTGCTCGAGGTGCTGCGCGACCCGGCTGTTTTCGTCGAGGCGGGTTGGCCGGTGTTGGTTGATCGAGTTCGGTCAGCGATTCGTACCGAACACATTCGCCCCTCGGCGCTGCTCGATGCTGCTCGTCATGAGTCATCGAAGTCAGTCCGAACCTTCTTGACCCGTGTTTTGGAAGAAGCTGGCACACGGCGAGGCGACCACCAGAGCGCACGCGATGCTCAAGACCGAGTGACCGAGTGACCGAGTGACCGAGTGATGCAACAACTTCGGTTTGCGCCCGACGACCTTGACGCCCTTGTCGCGGCGACTGCAACAGCGATCGGAGTGTCTGCCGAGTACGTCGAGAAAGACTTCTGGGCCACCGAGGTGCTCCGCGCCGCCTGCGTCGAGAGATCGATCTCGGTGCAGAATGGCGAGCTCGCCCCCGTGACCTTCGTCTTCAAGGGTGGCACGAGCCTCAGCCGTGTGTTTCGAATCACGCAACGATTCTCAGAAGACATCGATCTACTCGCGGTGTTTCCTGCGGGTGCCGGTATGTCGGCTCGCCACAGCGTGTTGAAGCAGGTCGATCGCGACGTCACAGCACATCTCGGAGTTTCCGGAGAAGTGGTGAACGGTTCATCGACGACAGGTGTTAAG
>JBJOPU010000086.1:0-6327 GCA_046050505.1 Actinomycetota bacterium | reverse complement strand
CCTTCGGCGTGCTGCTCTTCCTCACTACGGTGGTCGGCTACTCGACCGACATGTATGACAACTTGAACCCGCCGACCGCGGCGATTCTCGTGCTCGGGGTGGGCCAAACGCTGCTGTTCGCGTTCCAGCGCCCGTGGATTTCCCGGCTCGCCCAGCGCGAAACCCTCGCGGGCCTCAGCGGCGCGATCAACCGCAACGCGATGCAGATCTACCTGTGGCACGTTCCGGTGATCGTGCTCATCGCCGTCGTGCTCGTCGTCTCAGGAGCGCCCTTCCCCGAGCCGCTGAGCGAAGGCTGGTGGCAGAGTCGCCCGCCGTTCCTCGTGGCCGTTGCCCTGCTACTCATCCCGATCGTGATTGGGGTGGGCTGGCTCGAGCGGCGCAGTGAGGCGCGCGGCGGCCCGGCACCCGCGCCCGTTGGCCCCTGGATGGCCGCGCTCAAGGTTATTCTCGGCATCGTCGGCGTCGTGACCCTGCTCATCGCGGGCTTTACGCCCGCGTATGGCGCGGCCATCGGCGTGACGCTGCTCTTGCTCGCGGTGCTGTTGCGGTCGCCGCGGCGGCGCAGCCTGTTAACCTCGGGCCATGAGTCCAGCGGCGAAGCCAGCCTCGAGCGCGACAGCGACGGCAGCGCCGATCGCCGCAGCTCGCTGGAATCGCGATAGCCCCGACCTGCTGATTCACGGCGACAACCTCGTCGCGCTGCGCTCACTGCCCGAGGCGAGCATGCAGCTCATCTACCTCGACCCGCCCTTCAACACGGGTCGCACGCAGCGCCGCGCGACGACGCGCAGCACACGCGACCCCGACGGTGCTCACCTGGGCTTCGCGGGCACGAACTACACGCGCACGATCGAAGCGCTCAGTAGCTACGACGACGCCTTCACCGACTACTGGGGCTTTCTCGCGCCTCGGCTCATCGAGGCCCACCGCCTGCTGCGCGATGACGGCACGCTCTACCTGCACCTCGACTGGCGCGAAGCGCACTACGCCAAAGTCGCGCTCGACGCGCTCTTCGGCCGCGAGTGCTTTCTCAACGAACTCATTTGGGCCTACGACTACGGGGCAAAGTCACGCCGGCACTGGCCGACCAAGCACGACACGATCCTCGTCTACGTCAAAAACCCCGCCACCTACTACTTCGACAGCGAGGCCGTCGACCGCGAGCCCTACATGGCGCCCGGTCTCGTGACGCCCGAAAAGGCCGAGCGCGGAAAGTTGCCCACCGACGTGTGGTGGCACACGATCGTGCCGACCTCAGGCCCCGAGAAGACCGGTTACCCCACGCAAAAACCCCTCGGAGTTCTGCGCCGCATCGTGCAAGCCTCGAGCCGCGAAGGCGACTGGGTGCTCGACGCCTTCGCCGGCAGCGGCACCACGGCCGCGGCTGCCCGCGCGCTCGGCCGCCGCACCATCAGCATCGATGAGAGTGCGGATGCGGTGCGCATCGCGAGCGCCCGCCTGGGCCTGCCCATCACCGAGCTCGCGAGATAATCGACTCAATGTCGACCGACCCCGTGGCCCGCGCGGCCCATGCCCTCCGCGCCGGGCACCTCGTGGCCTTTCCCACCGAAACCGTCTTCGGTCTCGGTGCCGACGCGTCAAACCCCGCCGCGGTCGCGCGCATCTTTGCGACGAAGGGTCGCCCGGCCGACCACCCGCTCATCGTGCACGTCGGCACAGCCGAGTTGCTCCCCGAGCTCGCCGCCGAGATACCGGCCTATGCTCACGCGCTCGCCGCGGCGTTCTGGCCGGGGCCCCTCACGCTCATTCTCGAACGGTCGGCCGCGGTGCCCGACGCCGTCACGGGCGGGCAACCAACCGTGGGGGTGCGCGTGCCGAGTCACCCCGTTGCGGTGGAGCTACTGCGCGAGTTCGAGAGCCTCGGCGGGCGCGGCGTGGCCGCTCCGAGTGCCAACCGGTTCGGGCGCGTCTCGCCCACCACGGCCGCGGCCGTGCGCGATGAACTGGGTGCGCTGATGAGTCCTGACGACCTCATCCTTGAGGGTGCCCCGTCAGACGTGGGCATCGAGTCGACGATCGTCGACTGCACGGGAGCCGCTCCCGTGGTGCTGCGGCCGGGCTCGATCACGGACGACATGATCGTGGCGGCGACGGGGTTGGCGCTCGGCGAGCGCGACGCGAGCATCCGTGTCAGTGGCTCGTTGCCTGCGCACTACGCGCCCGCCGCGACCGTTGTGCTCGACGTCGCCCCGCAGCCCGGTGACGGGTTCATCGCCCTCGCCGAACACGACACCCCTGACGAGGTCGTGCGGCTCGCCGCACCCGGTTCGGCCAACGAGTTCGCCCGCGAGCTCTACGCGGCCTTGCGCGCGGCCGATGAGGCAGGGCTCGCGCGCGTCGTCGTCATGTCACCGCAAGGGCCCGGCATCGCCGTTGCGATTCGCGACCGCCTGCGGCGCGCAAGCCACGGCGGCGGCTGAGCTCGCACGGGGCTCCGAAGGGTGCTGCGTTCACGGCAAAACACTGTCGTTACGGTAGCCCCCACTAGGCTGACGATCATGAGCGATCGCCGCGAAATCGAGTGCTGGCTGACCGATATGGATGGCGTTCTCGTCCACGAGAACACGCCCCTGCCGGGAGCCATCGAGCTCATCGCTCAGTGGAGAAGCGCGGGCACGCCGTTTCTCGTTCTCACCAACAACTCGATCTTCACGCCGCGCGACCTCGCCGCGCGCCTCATCGCCAGCGGGCTGGATGTGCCCGAAGAGTCAATCTGGACGAGCGCGCTCGCGACGGCCGACTTCTGTGCGAGCCAGATTCCGGGCGGGCGCGCCTTCGTCATCGGTGAGGCAGGGCTCACAACCGCCCTGCACGAAGCCGGCTTCATCATGACCGAGACCGACCCCGACTACGTCGTCGTCGGCGAGACGCGCAATTATTCGTTCGAAGCCATCACCAAAGCGATTCGCCTCATCGGCGACGGCGCGCGCTTCATCGCGACCAACCCCGACGCCACGGGCCCGAGCGCTGATGGGCCCATGCCCGCGACCGGCGCAATCTCTGCGCTCATCACGAAGGCCACCGGCAAAGACCCCTATGTCGTCGGCAAGCCGAACCCGATGATGTTCCGCTCGGCGATGAACCGCATCGGCGCGCACAGCGAGAACACCGCCATGATCGGCGACCGCATGGACACCGACATCGTCGCGGGCATCGAGGCAGGCCTCCACACCGTGCTCGTGCTGACGGGCATCAGTGACGAAGCCGAGATCGCGCGCTATCCGTTCCGCCCCGACGAAGTGCTCGCGGGCGTGCACGAACTCGTCACGGCAGCACCGGTCGAAACCGAGCTGTAGGTCGAGCGGCCGCGCGCGCGGCTACACCGCAGGTGCGGGAATCGCGAGCGAGCCCGTGATCGGCTCACCCGACGACCGCGAGACAAAGCAGAAATAGTCCTGCTGGCCGGCATCCCACTGCTCTTCTGAGACGGGATACGCGCCCTGCACCTGCAGGTCGGTCACCGTGCCCGCCGCAACAAGGTTGATCACTCCGGCCGCCGAGCACAACAGTGACATCTGCGCAGCAATGGCCTCTTCGCCCGGGTACGGCACAGTATCCGCCAGCCCCTCGGGAGCACCGTCGGTCGCGCCGTCCGTCGCGCCATCGGTCGCAGCCTCGCCCGTCGGCGCGGGTGCCGGGAACGGCGCTCGCAACACGAGCTGCCCGCCATGAGGAGTCGCACAGTCGACGACGGTCACCTCTTCTTGCCAGGCGTCAACGAAGGGCTCGATGCACTCGCCGCCCCAGATTTCGTCCCAGAGATACTCGCCGGGAGGCACGGGACCCACCGGCCGCGCAATCTCCGTGGCGCTCGGCGACGGGCTCGCGCTCGGCAAGGGCTCTGCCCCCGGAGCCGGACCCAGCAGCAAGGGGATGCGCGTGCCGACGAAGAAAATCGCCACGAGAGCGAGTACCGCCACGAGAGACCCCGCGACCCACAGCAACACTTTCTGCGTGCGACCGAGCGGAGCCTTCTCGCCGTCAGGCCCCTCACCGTCGCCACCCCGCTTGCTCGAGCGAGGCACGACGGGAATGAGTGCGTCGTCGTACTCCTGAAAACTGTCGCTCCCGAAGAGCGCATCCAGCGCGCCGCCCTCCTCGGGGCGTGCAAAGAGTTCGGTCGCGGCATCCGCCGGGGCCGCCGGAGCAATGATCTCGGCCGGTTGTGTGGGCTCCGGCTCGATGATCGGCGACAGCTGTGTCGGTGCCGGCTCGTGGGCCGGAGGCATGGCGGGAGGCATAGCGGGGGGCATCGGCGGCGGAGCACCCACGGGTGACACCGGCGGCACGACGGGCGCGGCGGTCGGCGGATACGTCGGAGCTGCTGCCGGAGGAACCGGCGGCTGCGCCCACGGTGGGAGATCCGATTGCGCTGCCGGAGGCAGCAGCGGAGTCGTGAGCGGCTGGGGATCGACCAGCGGCAGGGGCGTGATCGGCTGGGCGAACGGGGCGGGCTGCGTGGGAGGCACGGGCTGCGAGGGAAGCGTGGGAAGCGCGGGCACTGCGGGAGGCGCGGGCGGCGTTCGCTCACCGCCAAACTGCGCGCGGAACCACTCGTCGGCGTCGAACGCTCCCGTTTCTGGATCGCGCTCGTCGCCGAGCTCGCTCATCAAGCGAGCCCCAGATCGCTCAACCCAATGGCCGCGCGGTATTCGTAGCCGGCTTCTTCGATCACGCGGCGAGCATCCGTCGCCCGGTCGACGACAACGGCCACGGCCACGACCGTCGCTCCCGCTGCTTCGAGAGCGCGCGCCGCGGTGAGTGGTGAGCCCCCGGTCGTCGAGGTGTCTTCGAGCACCACCACGCGCTTGCCCGCAACGTCAGGACCCTCGACCTGCTTGCCACGACCGTGGTCTTTCGGCGCCTTGCGCACGACGAAGGCGTCGTAGCTGAGCCCGCGAGCGGCACTTTGGTGCAGCACGGCCGATGCGATCGGGTCAGCTCCCATCGTGAGACCACCCACCGCGGCAATGTCGGGGATGTCGGCGATGAGGTCGACCATGACCTGTCCGATCAACGGGGCCACGCGGTGGTCGAGGCTCACCTTGCGCAGGTCGATGTAGTACGACGCCTTTGCGCCACTGGTGAGGGTGAAATCGCCGTGGAAAACGGCCTCATCGCGAATGAACTGGATGAGTTGCGCGCGGGCTTCGGTCACCCGTTCACTGTAGTTCGTAGGCTGGGGTCATGCGCATCGCAACCTGGAACGTCAACTCCATCCGCACGCGATACGGCCGAGTCGTCGACTGGCTCGTGAACGCCGACGTCGACGTGCTCGCGATGCAAGAGATCAAGTGCAAGCCCGAGCAGTTTCCGCTCGAGGCCTTCGAGGCGGCGGGCTACGAGGTGGTGCTCCACGGCCTCAATCAGTGGAACGGCGTGGCCATCGCCAGCCGCCTGCCCCTGACGGATGTCGAAATCGGCTTCACCGGGCAGCCCGGCTTTGCGAAGGGCCATGAGGGCCCGGATGCTCCCCTCGAAGCCCGAGCGATCGGCGCGACCATCGACGACGTGCGGGTGTGGAGCCTCTACATTCCCAACGGCCGCGCCCTCGACGATCCGCACATGGACTACAAGTTGCGCTTCTTGCGCGCTCTCGCTGACGACAGCGAGCGGTGGATGCGGGAGAACCCCGGGGCCGCCCTCGCTCTCACGGGCGACTTCAACGTGGCGCCAACCGACGCCGACATGGGCGACCCGAGTTTCGTGCCGGGCGAGTCGACGCATATTTCGCCCGCCGAGCGCGACGCCTTTGCGAGCCTGGACCGCGCTGGGCTCACCGACGTCGTGCGGCCGCTCGTGCCCGAGGGCTACACCTTCTGGGACTACAAGCAATTGCGCTTTCCGCGCGACGAAGGCATGCGCATCGACTTCATCCTCGGCTCGCCCGGCTTCGCCGATCGGGTGGTGGATGCCCGCATCGAGCGCGAGCAGCGCAAGGGTGACGCCCCGAGTGACCACGTGCCCGTGGTCGTCGATCTCGAGGGCGACGACGATGACGACGATCGGCCGATGATCTTCTAACGCTCGGCCTGGGCGGCGCCCAGTAGGGTCGTTGATCGTGAGCATCGACCAGTGGGCCATCAGTGTCATGGAAACCCTCGGCGTGTTCGGCGCCGCTCTTCTCGTCGCGATCGAGAGCCTGTTTCCGCCGATTCCGAGCGAACTGATCTTGCCGCTCGCCGGCTTCACGGCCAGCCGTGGCTCGTTTGATCTGGTCTCGGTGATCGTCGCCACGACCATCGGCTCGCTCGTCGGTGCGATCGTGCTCTATGCGCTCGGCCGCTGGGTCGGCGTCGATCG
>JBJOPU010000085.1:0-6339 GCA_046050505.1 Actinomycetota bacterium | reverse complement strand
CAACGCGGGCGACGCCGTCGCGATTGACGTGTACGACGCTCTGTACTTCGTCGCCGTGAGCGAGCACTTCGGTGCCGCGATCGAGCGCGCCGACGCGATCAACGCGGCCGACACCGAGTTCTACACCAGCCCCCTCGACGACGAGGAGTACCAGAACGTCTTGTTCGGCGCCTACGGCGAGAAGAGCGCCGAAGCGGTCGAGCTCACGAAGCAGGCCGACGAGCTCGACGCTCGCGGTGACTGGCTCACGCTGACCACCGTGCTCATGGCCATCTCGCTGTTCTTGCTCGGTGTTGCCGCCGTCGTGCGCTCGCGCAAGGTGCAGTACGCGCTCATCATCATCGGCTCAGCGATCTTCGTGTTCGCCGCGGCGATCATGCTGACGATTCCGGTGACCTGGGTCTAGTCATCCCCGGCCTGCCGCTCGCGTGCGTTCAGCGTGCGGGCGGCAGGCTGATGCCGCGACGCGCGGCAATGAGGTCAACCTCGGGCACGGATGCCGCGCCCGGAGGCACGCGACCGGTCTTCCAGCGCCGCAGCACGCCTTGCGGCACCTCTTCTACGGTGAGCGCGAAGCAGAAGTGGTCGCGCCAATCGTTATTGATGTGGATGTAGCGGCGCCGCAGCCCCTCGTAGCGAAAGCCGAGCTTCTCGACGACGCGCAGGCTCGGACCGTTCTCGGGCCGAATGCAGATCTCCATACGGTGCAGGCCGACCGTGAAGAACACGTGGTCGGTCGCGAGCGCCACGGCCGTGGGCGTGAGACCGCGCCCGGCGAAACCTGCGCCGACCCAATAGCCGATCGTCGCTGAGGCGAGCGAGCCGTAGGTCATGCCACTGACGTTGAGTTGACCGGCCAGTCGGCCATCCGTCTCGATGATGAACGGCAAGCCGGTTCCGGCCCGCGCCCCCGCAATGAGGTTGCGGATGCTGCCCTTGGTGTCCCAGCGCAGGGGCGCCGCAGGGTGCGTGGCCTCCCACGGCCGCAACCAACTGCGGCTGTCGATGAGTTCGGCCTCGAGCGCGCGCGCATCGCGCACGCGAATCGGGCGCAATACTGTGGCCCCATCACGCAAGGAGGGAATGATCGACACCAACTCTTACTCCAGATGCGTCGAAAACTCGCGCAACCACGGACGCAATTCAGGGCCAAGGTCGGGGCGTTCAACAGCGAGCTGGACGATCGCCTTGATGTAGTCGAGTCGGTCACCGGTGTCGTATCGTCGCCCGCGAAAGATGACTCCGTACACGCCGCCTCGTTGCGGCTGATGGGCAAGTTCCAGCAAAGCATCGGTCAGCTGAATTTCCCCACCCTTGCCAGGAGGCGTGTGCTCCAAGATGTCGAAGATCTCTGGGCGCAACACGTAGCGACCAATCACCGCATAGTTCGAAGGGGCCGTGCCGGGTGCGGGCTTCTCGACCAGGTCGACGACGCGGACGACATCAGGGTCATCGGTCGGCTCAACGGTGGCCACGCCGTAGAGATGAGCTTGCGACGGATCAACTTCGAGTAGAGCAACGACACTCGTGCCTCGGTATTGGTGCACGTCAATCATGCGATCGAGCAACGCATCGCGAGGATCAATGATGTCGTCACCGAGGAGCACAGCAAAGGACTCGCGGCCCACGTGCATGTGAGCCCGTAACACGGCGTGGCCGAGACCCAAGGGGGCCCCCTGGCGCACATAGTGCATGTCGGCGAGGTCGGTCGAATATTCGACCTTGGCGAGCTTTTCGGTGTCACCCTTGGCCTCGAGGGTGGCTTCGAGTTCACCCACGCGGTCAAAGTGGTTTTCGAGCGCGGTCTTGTTGCGACCCGTGATCATCAACACATCGGTGAGCCCCGAAGCGACCGCTTCTTCGACCACGTACTGGATCGCCGGCTTGTCGACGACCGGCAACATTTCTTTTGGCATCGCCTTCGTTGCGGGCAAGAATCGTGTGCCGAGCCCGGCTGCGGGAATCACTGCTTTGCTGATTCGCGAGGTCATGCGCTCAGCGTAGACCCGCGCAGTGCGCGGTGGTCAGGGGCGCGTCGAAAGAATCGCGGCCGTAGCATGGCCCCATGGCCCCCGACCGCGAGAGCGAGCTGATCGCCGCCAAGCGCGCGCTGCGGGCCGAGCTGCGCGAGCGGCGGCGCATCCGTGCCCAGCATGACCGCGAGGTCGCGACCGAGGGCCTGACGCGTCAACTCATCGCGCTCGCGTCGGCGCTCGGGCCGCGCTCACTGTCGTGCTACCTCGCCACGCGCGACGAACCCGAGACGCGGCCATTCATCGCGTGGGCGGCCGAGCAGGGCATTCGCGTGCTGCTACCGGTCTCACGCGACGACGGACTGCTCGACTGGGCGCTCTACGACAGCGCCGACGAGGGCCTTGACGTCATCGGCATGCCCGTGCCCACGACCGAAGTGCTCGGGCCCATCGCCATCAACGATGTGGGGCTCATCATCGTTCCCGCGGCAGCCGTCGACCGCACGGGCATGCGCATGGGCTGGGGTCGCGGCTATTTCGACAAAACGCTGGGCTCGATGGATCGCCGCCCTCCCGTGTTCGCGGTGGTTTTTGACCACGAAGTCGTCGACGAATTGCCCCGCGAGCGCCACGACCAAGGGGTCGACGGCGTGGTGACCCCCAGCGGCATCACGCGCTTCAGCGCCTGAGCGCGGTTCGGGCGGATGCTCGTGCCGCCGTATCCTGGAGGGCGGAGGTCTTTTCATGCCCACGTACTCGTACCGCTGCACCGAGTGTTCGACCGCGTTCGACATTCAGCAGGCCTTCACCGACGACTCGCTCACCGAATGCCCCACGTGCCAGGGAAAGCTGCGCAAGGTCTTCTCGGCCGTCGGCGTGACCTTTAATGGGTCGGGTTTCTACCGCACCGACAGCCGCGCGGGTTCGGCGAAGAGCAGCTCGAGTTCGTCGAGCAGTTCGGCGAAGAGCGAGTCAAGCGGGTCATCCGCACCCGCGAGCACGCCCGCCGCGGCACCCGCCGCTGCGCCTGCCGCGAGCTAGGCGACTACTCTCGGCCACTCGCGCTCGGTAGCATCGGCGCATGCTTAACGGATTTCGTGAATTCATCCTGCGCGGCAACGTTATTGACCTCGCTGTCGCCGTCGTCATCGGGGCCGCCTTCACAGCGGTCGTGAACTCGATCGTTACGGCCGTCATCAACCCCGCGATCGGTGCCCTCTTCAACGCCTCGACGCTCGACAAGGCTTTGCCCGTCGTCATCCCCACAGTCTCGGGGGGAGAAGCGGTGCTCTACTTCGGCGCGGTCATCGGTGCCGTTCTCAACTTTCTCATCGTCGCCGCGGTCGTCTACTTCGCCCTCGTGATGCCCATCAACTACGTCAAGCGTCAGGCCGAACAGCGGCGTCGTGCAGGTGAGGCGGTGAGCGACGAGGCCGCAGCCCCCACAGAAATTGAGTTGCTCGCCGAGATTCGCGACCTGCTCGCGAAGCGCGACGAGGCGACACCCTCGGCGTAGTTCGAGCGTCAGGCGCTCGCGCTCAACTCGACCAGGGCGCCCATCGCCTCGTCGGCGCGCGCCGCCGGCACGAGGAGGTGATCGTGAAACGCACCAGCGATCACATTGCAACTGATGTCGTGAGCAGTGAGCGCCACGCTCACCGCCGCCGTGAGGCCCACGGCGTCGAGCGACGAATGCACGCGCAGCGTGATCCAGCGGAACGGGTTCTCGGTGCCCAGGCCGAGGCGCTCGGCCTCCACGCGGTCGACGACGACCGAAAGCCCCTCGGGCTCGAGCACGGTCGCGGCTGCGGTGACGCCTGCGGCCGACTCGACGGAGCCGAAGAACCAGTCACCCGGCACCAGCTCGGGGCGCATCGAGCGCAGCAGCTCGCCGAGATCGGTCTCGCCGGTGGCGACATCGTCAGTCGTCATGAGTAGTGAGGCGGCTTCTCGGCCTTGAGCCGCTCATCGTTGTCGTCGAGCCGGTGACGGTCGGGCTCGCGCGGCGGCGTGGGATCCGACCCGGGCGGAGGCGCCGTCGTGACGCGGCGCGCACCGCGGGCGCGGGAGGGCGGGGCGTGCCCCGCATCCGACTCGGTCATGACTTCAGGGTACGCGGGGTGCAGGGAACCGTCAGCGCTGAATGGCGAGTTCTTCGGTCTGCATGCCCGCGGGTGCCTGCGCACTCGGGGTCGCCGCCGGGGCTCCGCCCGCGAGCGCGTAGACGCGGTCGGCCACCGCCTCGGGGTCACTGAAGAGTTCGAAGACGTGCACGCGCGCGTAGTGCCAACCGAGGCGACGCAGCAGGTCAGGGCGCAAGCGCAGCGACTCGCGCAGGCTGAGGTGCGAGAGCGCGGCATCCGTCTCGACGGCCACGCAGTAGCCGCCGCGACTGGCCACGAGCGGCAGCTTGCCGCGGTGCCCGAGCGCCACGGTCATGCCGCGGGCCTCAAGGCGACGGGCGAGGTCGATGAGCATGGGATCGCTGTCGTCGGGCACTTCGACCGCCGTGCGACGCGCCTCAATGTCGTCGAACAGGTCGGCGAGAGCGCGGGCGCCGTGGGACAAGCGGTCGTCGTCGAGGTCACTCGGGCGAATGCAACTGACGATGCGCACGTAGCGACGCGCGCGCGTCATCGCCACGGCGAGCAAGCGGTCGCCACCCGGGCGGCCGAGCGAACCGAACTCGGTCAGCACTCGGCCGTGCGGCGTGCGGCCGAACCCGATGGAGAAGATCACGCGATCGCGCGACTGCGCCACCGACTGCTCAATCGTGAGCACCGCAAACGGCTCAGCACGGTCACCGAGCAACACGTCGTGCAGATCAGGGCGGTGCGTGAGCGCCTCAAGCACGGCCGTGTGCACGCGCGCGGCGTGCTTCGCGCTCGCCGTGACGACCATGAGCGATTCATGGGGGCGCGCCGTCGCGTGTTCGATAACGAGATCGACCGTGCGCAGCACTTCGGCGTCGACGCTCTCGATCGCTCCCGAGTCGGGGTCGGGCATGCCCTGGCCGTTGTCGAGATAGTCGACCGTGATCGACGGATGCCCCAAGAACGACCCAGCCCACGGCAGCGACTCGATGCGCCCCGCGTAGAACCGGCGGTTGACGAGTTCGGCGAGGTCTTCGCCGCCCGCGCGATACGAGCGCGTGAGCGACAGCGCCGGCAGCAGTTCGCTGAGCTGGAAGAGGGCGGAAGCCGCGTGGCGAGCATCCACATCGACATCGACGACGGGGCCGCCGACCGCAATCGTGAACGGCGCGGGAGCCTGCGTGACAGGATCGCCCACCGCAACAACCTGACGACCGCGGCGAACCGAGCTCGCGACCTCGGCGACCGTCACGGCACCCGCGTCGAGCAGCAACACGGTGTCGAAGGGAATGTCGTCGCTGATCTGGTGCACGTTGTAGGGCGAGGCGAGCCACACGGGCGCGATCGGCCGGCTGAGGTGCGGAGCCTCCCGCTGCAATTGCTCAGGAGTGATCGATCCACCCTTGAGCAGCGTCTTGAGCGCCGCGGCCTCGTCGGGCCAGTCGGTAATGCCGATCGACCAGTTTTCGGCGAGCTGCCACGCGAGCAGTTGCGCGCTGCCTGCGGCGTGCGCCTCGTCGACCAAGCGGAAGTCAGCCTCGAGGCGTTCGAGCACGTCGGGTTCGGCGGCGAGCAGAGCACGGTCGTGCTGCAGCAAGCTGTCGAGCGCCGAGCGCCACCACGCGAGCTCGAGCTCGGCGGCAACCTGCGACGGCGCAACGTGACGTGCGGCGAGGTCACTCAGCAGCGGCGCAAGATCCCACTTCTCGAGCCGCTGCAACAGCGTCGTGCGCTCTTGCAAGTTGGCGAGCACGTCACTCTCGGCAGCCAGGCCATCGAGCAGGCCGTGCAGCTCGGCGAGCGGGCGGTGCGCGAGTTGCTGGTCACGGCTGTGGTGGCCGAGCGGGGCATCCAGAGCCTCGAAATCGCGTTCGACCTGCTGGTAGGTGACGGCAACCTCGGCGATGCCGACGGGCACCGACGGCGTCACGCCGCTGGGCACAAAACGCTGCCAAAGAACGCGCTGCTGCTGGATGCGCTGCAAGGCCTCGTGCATGTCGCCGACGGCGACTCCGGGCCGCAGGTACTCCTTCGCGAGCGCCTTGAGGCGCCGACGCGTGGCCGCGGGCATCGTGTTCGACTCGCGTCGGGGCGCGGTGGCGGCGATGAGTTCGGTGAGCGAGCGGTCGAAAACCGCCGGCTGGAATTTGTCGAGCGTGTCGCGCAAGTCGGTCAGCAGTCGCAAATAAACGCCGAGCTCGGCGATCGAGTCGAACTGGCGCATGGGAGTGGCCGCAATGAGCATGCGCCCGCGCTCGACCAGCCGGGGGACA
>JBJOPU010000084.1:0-6359 GCA_046050505.1 Actinomycetota bacterium | reverse complement strand
ATGTTCCGTACGCGAGTGTAAACGCGGCAGCATCCGCCCACAGCATCACGACCACAAGCGCCTCGAAGGCCTGGAACCTGCCGGGCACCAAGGCGGCCCAGCTCATCACGACGAATGACGCCGACGAGCACACCTGGCAAGCGATCGGCCCTATGGCAAGCCACGGCGCGAGCACCCTCGGCGTCATCGCCAACACGGCGGCGTACCGCGAGGGGCGCGAGTGGCTCGACGCGACGATCGCTTACTACGACGCAAACCGTCGACTGCTGGGCGAGCTGCTCACCGAGCGCCTGCCCGAGGTTGGCTACCGGATGCCCGAGGGCACCTACATCGCCTGGCTCGACGTGTCGCGGCTCGGCTTCGGAGACGACCCGGCGGCGACCTTGCGCGAGCGCGCCGGCCTTGCCGTAACCAGCGGGCGAGCGTGCGGCGTAGTGGGAGCCGGGCACGTGCGCGTCATCCTCGCGACCCCGCGGCCGATTGTCGAGCAGATCGTCGACCGTCTGGTGGCAGCCGCGCGGGGCTAACTACGCCGTCGCGCCGAGGCGCTTCTCGACGAAGCCCTTATAGATGCGCAGCGACTTCTCGGTCTCGTGCGGAAACGAGCTGCGAAAGAGCACTCCGACGAGGCGCATCATGCCGGTGAGCCGAAAGACGTTGCGCTGCTCGATGCGCGTCGTGTGAGCATCCACCGCGACGAACCGCGTGTCGCAGATGTTGTGGATGCCCGGCGCTTCGTAGACCGCGTTCCACGTACCCGGCAGCTCGCTCAGCGAGACGGTCTCGGTCATGACGATCGTGCCGCGCCCGCGTCGGTAGGTGAGTCGCGAGCGCCCGCCCGTGTCCGGGGGCGCACCCTCGAGCACCTCAACGCTCAGCAGCTCGGGCTGCCACTCGGGCCATGACGCGGTGTCGACGTAGAGCGCAGCGACCTGCTCGAGCGGGGCGGCAACGGTCGTGCTTCGCGTGTATTCCATGGGCGCACGCTATCGGTCGCCGTGACGGCCCGACAAGGGTGGAGGCTCAGCCCGCATAGGTCGGTGCCGGCGGCAACCCGAAGAACTCTTCGAGCGTGGGGTTGCCGAGAGAGTTCAGCTCAGCGGCCAGCTCAACACCGACATAGCGGTAGTGCCACGGCTCGAACTCATAGCCCGTCGTCGCCGTCATGCCGTTTTGGTACCGCAAGGTGAAGCCGAATCGGTGCGCGTTGGCGGCGAGCCACTGGCCGTGGGCCGTGTCAGCAAAGCACTGGTCGAGGGAACACGACGGGGGTGACGCCCCGATGTCGATCGCGAAACCCGTCTGGTGCTCGCTGTGCCCAGGGCGCGCGCTCGTGAGGTCGGCGCCCGCTTGACCGAGGCTGTTGACGAAGCCGTTGTAGATGCGCGTCTGACTGTCGAAGCTGCGATAGGCGCTCTCGAGCCGCAGCGTCAGCCCTGCCTCGGCGAGCGCAGCGGCGAACATCGCTTCGGCCGCGGCGGCCGTCTCGGCGCGCATGAGCATCTCTTGCGTCGCCGGAATGTTTGCTCGCACAAGGTCACCCGGCACATACGTCGTGGGGTTCAGCGGGCGCAGTTTGTTGACCACGACCCACAGGCTCGCGGGGTCGTCGATCGAGTACAGCGCCGTGTCAAAGGTGGGGGTCGGTGTCGGGGTCGGCGTGGGGGTCGGGGTTGCCGTTGGGGTGGGCGTAGGGTCGAGAACGAGGGGCTCGCGCTCGACGGCGCAACCACCCAAGACGAGGGTTACGGCCATGCCCAGCACGACAGCAGAGAGAGCAGCACGAGTCACAGAGCGAGCCTACTGGGCCGCCATTGGCGCCGTGCGCCGTGCATCCGCGCCCCCGCAACAACGCCGCGACATGCCCTCTGACCAGGTATTTCAGGTTTTTCTGGAACGGCCGTTGACATTGCGGACCCAAGGTGCGTAGTGTTCGACCCAATGTGAGAGCGCTCTCACGACCACCACATGAGAGCGCTCTCATCCACACCACACCCACGCACACAAAGGAGTGACCGTGAATCTTTCACGACGCAGCACTGCGGCAGCCGCCATTGCGGGCGCCGCAGCATTCGCCCTTCTCGCCTCGGGCTGCAGCTCGACCGAGACGCCTGAGGCCGGGGGTGACATCACCCTCACGGTCGCGACGTTCAACGACTTCGGTTACACCGACGAGTTGTTTGCGCAGTACGAAGCCGAGAACCCCGGCGTCACGATCGTGCACAACCGCGCGGCAACGTCGAACGAAGCCCGCGACAACTTCTTCACGAAGCTCGGCGCCGGCAGCGGCCTCGCCGACATCGAAGCTGTTGAGGTCGACTGGTTCGCCGAGATGATGCAGTACAGCGACAAGCTGGCCGACCTGTCGAGCGACGAGGTCGCTGACCGCTGGGTTGACTGGAAGACCGCTGCGGCGACGGATGCTGACGGCCGCTTGGTCGCCTACGGCACCGACATCGGCCCGGAGGCCGTCTGCTACCGCTCGGACCTGTTCGCTGCCGCCGGTCTGCCGACCGACCGCGAAGAGGTTGCCGCGCTGCTCGAGGGCGACTGGGACACCTACTTCGAGGTGGGCCAGCAGTACGTCGACGCAACCGGCACCGCGTGGTTCGATTCGGCCGGAGCGACCTACCAGGGCATGATCAACCAGGTCGAGTTCGCCTATGAAGAGGCTGACGGAACAGTCATCGCCACCGAGAACCCCGAGGTTGAGCAGATCTTCACCGACGTGCTCACGGCCAGCGGCACCCTCTCGGCCCACCTCGGCCAGTGGAGCGACGACTGGTTCGCTGGTCTCTCGAACGGCGCCTTCGCGACAATGCTCTGCCCCGGCTGGATGCTCGGCGTCATCTCGGGCAACGCACCTGACGTGACCGGCTGGGACGTTGCGAACGTCTTCCCCGGTGGCGGCGGAAACTGGGGCGGTTCGTACCTGACCGTTCCCGCCCAGGGCGCGAACATCGAGGCCGCGCAGAAGCTCGCTGCCTGGTTGACCGCTCCGGAGCAGCAGCTCTCGGCGTTTGCCGCTGCGGGTACCTTCCCGAGCCAGGTTGCCGCCTACGAGTCGGAGGAGCTCACGAGCGCCACCAACGAGTACTTCAACAACGCGCCGGTCGGCCAGATTCTCATCGAGCGTTCGCAGGCCATTGAGGTCGCGCCGTTCAAGAGCGTCAAGTACTTCCCGATCAACGACGCACTGCAGAAGGCGCTGACCCGCGTCGACGTGGATGGCACCCAGAGCATCCAAGAATCGTGGGATCAGTTCGTCGCTGACGTCGCGGCGCTCGGCTAGCCACACTCTGCACCACCCGGGGCCGCTCTCCTCCTCCATGGCGAGCGGCCCCGGCCACACCACCCCCCTTGATGACCACCGTCGTTCACAGGAGAACCACCATGTCGAAGACCACCGCGTGGCCAGTCGCGCCGCCGAAGAAAGAGCGCTCGGTTCGCCGCATCGCCTTCTCGCAGACACTGTCGCGGTGGGACGTCAAGATCTCGCCCTACCTCTACATCTCGCCGTTCTTCATCCTGTTCGCGATCACCGGATTGTTTCCGCTCGTGTACACGGCGTGGGTCTCCGTTCATGAGTGGAACCTCATCGGCGGCCAGGGCGACTTCGTCGGCTTCGACAACTACGCGTTCGTGCTTTCGCAGCCGCCCTTCTGGATCGCGCTGCGCAACACCTTCTCGATCTTCCTCATCTCGGCCGTTCCGCAGGTTGCCTTTGCCCTGCTGATCGCCGCCGTGCTCGACCGCAACTTGCGGGCCAAGACCTTCTGGCGCATGGGCGTTCTGTTGCCCTACGTCGTCGCCCCCGTTGCCGTGACCCTCATCTTCAGCAACATGTTCGGTGACCAGTACGGCCTCATCAACAACCTCCTGGGCGACCTCGGCCTTGACCCCATCGGCTGGCACTCCGACGTCGTCGCGAGCCACATCGCAATCGCCACCATGGTCAACTTTCGCTGGACGGGCTACACGGCGCTCATTTTGCTCGCCGCCATGCAGGCGATTCCGCGTGACTACTACGAGGCCTCGATGATCGACGGCGCCGGCATCGTGCGCCAGTTCTTCTCCATCACCATTCCGCAGTTGCGCCCCACGCTCATCTTCGTGATCGTCACGTCAACGATTGGTGGCCTACAGATCTTTGACGAGCCTCGCCTGTACGACCAGTACGGCCAGGGCGGCGCTAGCAACCAGTGGATGACCATCACGATCTACCTCTACAACCTCGGCTGGGGCCAGCTGAACTTCGGCCGTGCCGCCGCCGTGGCCTGGCTGCTGTTCCTCATCATCGTGCTGGTCAGTTTGATCAACGTGGCCATCACTCGATCGATTGCGAAGGCATCATGACCGGCACCGGACTCCTCGAACGTCGCCCCCGTCGCCGCCGCGGACTCGCCAACGGGCAACGCCCGGGCTGGAAGGCCTACGGCTTTCTCACGGCCGTCATGCTCGGCTCGATGTTTCCCATCTACTGGTCATTCCTCATTGGTTCAGGTGACGCCTCCACCATCAACCAGCAAGACATCGTCTGGTGGCCGGGGGGCAACTTCTTGACCAACGCGGCCGCCGTGCTCGAGAGCGACAGCGTCAACTTCTGGCGGGCGATCGGCAACTCGATCATTGTCTCGACAGTTGTGGCGGCGTCCGTCGTCTTATTCTCGACGCTTGCGGGCTACGCCTTTGCCAAGCTGCGCTTTCGGGGCCGCGATGGCCTGTTGATCTTTGTCATTGCGACGATGGCCGTGCCGACGCAGCTCGGTGTCGTGCCGCTCTTCATCGCCATGAGTCAACTGCAGCTCGCTGGCACACTGTGGGCCGTCATTTTGCCCGCTGTCGTGAGCGCATTTGGTGTGTTCTGGATGACGCAATACCTTGCTCAGGCGCTGCCCTACGAACTCATCGAAGCCGCGCGCGTCGATGGCGCCAGCATGATTCGCACGTTCTGGTCTGTCGCCTTGCCGGCGGCTCGCCCCGCCGCCGCCATGCTCGCGCTCTTCACCTTTATCGCCACGTGGACGAATTTCTTCTGGCCCTTCATCGTGCTCGACCGCCAGAACCCGACACTGCCAGTTGCGCTCTCGTTGCTGCAGAGCAACTACTTCGTCGACTACTCGGTCGTCATGGCGGGGGTCATCTTGAGCACGGTCCCGCTACTGATTCTGTTCATCGTCACCGGCCGCCACCTCGTGAGCGGCATCATGCAAGGAGCTGTCAAGGGATGACCGCCCAGACGTCTGCGTCTCTCTCGACGCACACCTCATCGCGCCCGATTCCGGCCGACTTTCGGCTCGGAGTCGCCACCGCGGCATACCAAATTGAAGGCGCCACGCACCGCGACGGCCGAGCTGACTCGATCTGGGATGCCTTCTGCCGGGTTCCCGGGGCCGTCGTAGGGGGTGACAACGGTGACCGCGCGTGCGAGCACTACGACCGATACCGCGACGACGTGGCACTCATGGGCGATCTCGGCGTGCAGGTCTATCGCTTCAGCACCTCGTGGGCGCGCGTGCAGCCCGATGGCCGCACCGCAAACGCCGCGGGCCTCGACTTCTACAGCCGACTCGTCGATGAGCTGCTCGGCGCGGGCATCACCCCCTGGCTCACGCTCTACCACTGGGACCTTCCGCAGGCTCTCGAAGAGACGGGCGGTTGGCCGGCGCGCGATACCGCCCTGCGGTTCGCCGACTATGCGGCCGACGTGCACAGCGCCCTCGGCGACCGCATCGTCAACTGGACCACACTGAACGAGCCCTGGTGCTCGGCATTCTTGGGCTATTTGAGCGGAGAACACGCGCCGGGCATCCAGAACCCGCAAGCGTCACTGGATGCTGCGCATCACTTGCTGCTCGGGCACGGTCTCGCCACGCAGCGCCTGCGCGAACTCGGCCCCGACTTGAGCCTCGGCATCACGCTCAATATGACCGTGGCCGACCCGGTCGACCCCACAAGTGCGGGTGACGTTGACGCCGCCCGCCGCATCGACGCGCAGCACAACCGGTTGTTTCTCGATCCGATCTTCCGTGGCGAGTACCCGGCCGATCTGATCGCCGATTTGGATGCGCGCGGGCTGCATGTTCCCGTGCTCGACGGCGACCTCGCGGCAATCTCGACGCCCATCGACGCCCTCGGCATCAACTACTACAACGGCCAGGCCGTGAGCGTTCAGCCGCCGAGCGCCACCCCGCTCAACCACACGGCGCCGTCGGAGCGCGTCAAGCTCTCTCCGTTCCCGGCAGGCGACGGCGTCTATACCCACCCGCGCGGCTTGCCGACCACCGTCATGAACTGGGAAGTGCAGCCCGACGGGCTCACGCGCCTGCTTGTGCGCATCGATGAGGAGTACACGCGCG
>JBJOPU010000083.1:0-6396 GCA_046050505.1 Actinomycetota bacterium | reverse complement strand
CAAGCGTGGAGCCCACCTGGCCCTCACGCTTGAGCGACTGGATGCCCGGCTCGCGACCCCCGCCCAGCGCATCGGCCTCTCGGCCACGGTGCGCCCCCCGGAAGAAGTCGCTCGTTTTCTGGGCGGAGCCCAGCCCGTCACGATCGTGCAGCCGCCGGCGGCGAAGACGTTCGACCTCAGCGTCGTCGTGCCCGTCGACGACATGACGCAACCGCCGACGATCGGGGGCGACTCGCCCGACGGCTCAGGGGCGCCGCAGACACCCTCGATCTGGCCACACGTCGAAGAAGACATTGTCGATCGTGTGCTGCAGCATCGCTCGACGATCGTGTTCGCCAATTCGCGGCGGCTCGCCGAGCGGCTCACGGCCCGGCTCAACGAGATCTACCACCTGAGAACAGAGTCAGACGAGTTGCTCGCCCGCGCCCACCACGGCTCGGTGAGCAAAGAGCAACGTGGCGAGATCGAAGAGGCGCTGAAGACGGGGCGCCTGCGGTGCGTCGTCGCGACGAGCAGCCTCGAGCTCGGCATCGACATGGGCGCGGTCGACCTCGTCATTCAGGTCGAGGCGCCGCCGAGCGTCGCGAGCGGTCTTCAGCGTGTCGGCCGCGCGGGGCACCAAGTGGGCGAGATCAGCCGCGGCGTGCTCGTGCCCAAGCACCGGCTCGACGTTCTGCACGCGACCGTCACGAGCGAACGCATGACGGCCGGGCTCATCGAAGAGTTGCGCGTGCTCACAAATCCGCTCGACGTTCTTGCTCAGCAAACAGTGGCGCACGTCGCCCTCGAGTCGTGCGACATCGAGGAGTGGTTCGAGCAGGTGCGCCGCAGCGCACCGTTCGCGACCCTGCCGCGTTCGGCCTTCGATGCCGTGCTCGATTTGCTGAGCGGCCGGTACCCGAGCGATCGCTTCAGCGAGTTGCGCCCGCGCGTCGTGTGGGACCGCGTCAACGGCACGCTCACGGGCCGCCCGGGCGCTCAACGACTCGCGGTCACGAGCGGCGGCACGATTCCCGACCGCGGGCTCTTCGGGGTCTTCATCGCCGGCGAGGGCAACGGCCGCCGCGTGGGCGAGCTCGACGAAGAGATGGTCTACGAGTCGCGCGTGGGCGACGTGTTTGCGCTCGGCACCACGAGCTGGCGCATCCAGGAGATCACCCACGACCAAGTGATCGTGACTCCCGCCTTCGGCCAGCCCGGCAAGGTGCCGTTCTGGAAGGGCGACGGGCTCGGCCGTCCCGCCGAGCTGGGCCGCGCTCTCGGGCGCACGACACGTGAGCTCGCAGCTGCGTCGACGGATGCCCGCCACGAGCGCCTCGCCGCCGCGGGCCTCGATGCTCGAGCCGAAGCGAACCTCGACGCGCTCTTGCGCGAACAGGCCGAGGCCACCGGGCAGCTGCCGAGCGAGCAGACGCTCGTCGTGGAGCGCTTTCGTGACGAGCTCGGCGACTGGCGCGTGGTGTTGCACTCGCCCTACGGCATGGCCGTGCATGCTCCGTGGGCTCTCGCCGTGACGGCGCGCATCCGTGAGCGGCACGGCTATGACGGTGCGGCGATCGCAGCGGACGACGGCATCGTCGTGCGGTTGCCCGACACCGAGGCGCAGCCGCCCGGCGCCGAGCTGTTTCACTTCGAGGCCGACGAGCTCGAGGCGCTGGTGACGAGCGAAGTCGGCGGCTCGGCGGTCTTCGCCGCGCGCTTCCGCGAGTGCGCGGCCCGCGCCTTGCTGCTTCCCCGTCGCGACCCCGGCCGCCGCAGTCCGCTGTGGCAGCAGCGCCAGCGCGCGAGCCAGTTGCTCGAAGTCGCGCGCGAGTTTCCGGACTTTCCCATCGTGCTCGAGACCGTGCGCGAGGTGCTGCAAGACGTCTACGACCTGCCCTCGCTCGTCGAGCTGACGGCGGGCATCGCTCAGCGCAGCATCCGCATCGTCGAGGTCGAAACGGCGAGCCCCTCGCCCTTCGCCCGCAGCCTGCTGTTCGGCTATGTCGCCGCGTTTCTCTACGAGGGCGACAGCCCTCTCGCCGAGCGGCGGGCCGCGGCGCTCAGTATCGACCCGACATTGCTCGCGGAGCTGCTCGGTCGTGCCGAGCTGCGCGAAGTGCTCGACCCTGCCGTCATCGCGCAGCTCGAGGCCGAACTGCAGCGCCTCGCGCCCGATCGCCGCGCGCGCGACGCCGAAGGCATCGTCGATCTGCTCCGCATCCTGGGTCCGCTCTCGGTCGACGAGCTCGAAGCCCGCACGGTTGATGAGGTCGACGTGCCCGCCGAACTCGAACACCTCGCGCGGGCGAACCGCGTCTTTCGCGCGGCGATCGCGGGCGAGGCGCGGTGGGCGGGCGTGGAAGACGCTGCGCGGTTGCGCGACGCGCTGGGCACGCCCATCCCCCATGGGGTGCCCGCCGCCTTCCTCGAGCCCGTCCCCGACCCCGTCGGCGACCTCGTCGCGCGCTTCGCTCGCACGCGCACCCCCTTCGCCGCGAGTGATGTCGCAGACCGCTACGGCCTTGGCATCGCCGTGGCGACGGATGCTCTGCGCCGGCTCGCCGCCGACCGTCGCGTCATCGAAGGCGAGTTTCGCCCGGGCGCCTCGGGCACCGAGTGGGTCGACGCCGAAGTGCTGCGGCGCCTGCGCTCGCGCAGCCTCGCGGCCCTGCGCAAAGAGATCGAACCGGTCAGCCACGGCACCCTCGGCCGGTTCTTGCCCGCCTGGCAGCACGTCGGCAGCGCGGGGCTCGGTGCGACGCGCCCTGCTCTGCAGGGCATCGACGGAGTACTGCAGGCGATTGAGCAGTTGCAGGGTGTCGCCCTGCCGGCAAGCACGTGGGAAACTCTCGTGCTGCCGAGTCGCGTGCGCGACTACTCCCCCGCCTGGCTCGATGAGTTGTGCGCGAGCGGAGAGGTCGTCTGGGCTGGCGCAGGCAGCTTGCCCGGCAGCGACGGCTGGGTGAGCCTGCATCTCGCGGGGGCCGCGCCGCTCAGCCTCGCCGAACCCGACGGGCTCGAACCCACCGCGCGACAGCAGCGCATTCTCGACGCGCTCGCGGGCGGAGGCGGCTTCTTCTTCCGCCAGCTCGCGGCCGCCGTCGTCGAGCCGGGCGACGCCGGGGGCGACGATGCGGCTCTCGTCGATGAGCTCTGGCAGCTCGTGTGGGCGGGGCTGCTCACGAACGACACACTCGCGCCGCTGCGCTCCACGCTCGGGGGCACGGCCACGCGCCGGCCCGCGCCGCGCACGCGCGGGTATCGGGGGTACGCGCGCCCCGCATCCGTCATGCAATCGGGTCCACCAACCGCCGCGGGCCGCTGGTCACTGCTGCCCGAGCGCGACGCCGACACCACCCGCCGCACGGCTTTCGCGGTCGACCGCATGCTCGAACGCCACGGCATCGTCACGCGCGGGGCCGTGCAGGCCGAGGGCTTGCGCGGCGGCTTTGCGCTCGCCTACTCGGTGCTCGCGCGCATGGAAGAAGCAGGCTCGGTTCGCCGCGGCTACATCGTCGAGGGCCTCGGTGCGGCTCAGTTCGCGACGCCCGCCACGACCGATCGCGTGCGCACCTATGCCCGAGACGCGGATGCGGCCCCCGCCCTGGCCCCCGTCGTTCTCGCCGCGACCGACCCCGCCAACCCCTACGGAGCGGCCCTCGCGTGGCCAGCGAGTCAACCCGACGCAGCCGCGGGGTCGACCGCGCACCGGCCGGGACGTAAGGCCGGCGCTCTCGTTGCCCTCGTCGACGGGCACCTCGCGCTCTACCTCGAGCGCGGCGGCAAGAGCGTGTTGACCTTCACCGATGAGCCAGCCGTGCTCGAGGCCGCGTCCGTCGAACTGGCCACGGTCGTGCGCGCGCGCCTGCGGTCGCTGCGCGTCGAGCGCGTCAACGGCGCGAGCGTCTTCGGCACGCCGCTCGCCGAGGCACTGCAGGCCGCGGGCTTTGTCGCGACGCCGCAGGGCTTGCGCATCCGGATCTAGGAGCAAACGATGCCCGAAGGCGACACGGTTCACCGCGCGGCGGCGCGATTGCATGCCGCTCTCGCGGGGCAGACCGTGCTGCGCAGCGACGTGCGCGTGCCGCGCTTCGCGACCGCCGACCTGAGCGGAGAGCGCGTCGACGAGGTCGTCGCCTACGGCAAGCACCTGCTCATGCGCATCGGCGACGTCTCGGTGCACTCGCACCTCAAGATGGAGGGCGCGTGGCACGTCATGCGCCGCGGCGAGCGCTGGCGCCGCCCCGCCTTCGAAGCGCGCATGGTGCTCGAAACGACCGCGAGCGAGGGCGAGCCCTGGCAAGCCGTGGGCTTCGCACTCGGAGAGCTCGACCTCGTCGCCCGTGATGCCGAAGACGAGGTGATCGGCTACCTCGGCCCCGACCCCTTGCGCGATGACTTTGACCGCGACGAGGCGCTGCGCCGCCTCACCGCCGACCCTGATCGGCCCATCGGTCTCGCGCTGCTCGACCAGCGCACCGTCGCCGGCTTCGGTAACGACTACCGCAACGAGGTGCTGTTCTTGCGAGGCGTTCGGCCCGAAACACCGACCGGGCAGGTGGATGCTGCCGCCGCACTCGATCTCGGCGTGCGCCTCATTCGCGCCAACCGCGACCGCGACGAGCGCACGACCACGGGCAACACCCGTCGCGGCGAACGCCTGTGGGTCGCCCACCGCGACGGTCGCCCGTGTCGCCGTTGTGGCACGACCATCGCACGGGGACTGCTCGGAGACGATGCGCTCTCCGAGCGCATCACGTGGTTCTGCACGAGTTGCCAGCGTTAGGGCTCCTACTCGGCACTGACCTCGGTCACGCGTGACGGCCGCCACGCGACGATGCGCAGGGCGGTCGCCGCCACGAGCGCGATGACGCCCGCGATGACCAGCGGCAGCGCCGCGGCCTCGGCGATACGCGGCACGACGTACACGCTCGGGTCGTAGATTCCCGACGCGGGCGGCACACTGAACGCGAACTCGGCATAGACCGTGAGCGCGAAACCGGCGAGAGTCGCGACGGCTCCGACAATCCAGAGTGACCGCAGCCACGGGTTGCCCGCGACGATGAGTTCGAAGTGGCGTTCGTCGGGGGATAGTGCGAGCTCCGCATCCGTCGCCCTCTGGATACGCGCTGGCGCAACACCGGGCCGTTCACGCGGCACCGGCGCCGACCCGGGGGCGAGGCGAGGTGTCGACTCTCGCGGCCGCACCGTGGGGGCACCATCAACGACCGGAGCCGACGCCGCGCCCCCGCGCTGGAAAGCTTCGGGGTAGCGCGGGTCGATTCCTCCTGCGGGCGACGATGCGCGTGCCATGGTGCTCCTTCGCTGCCGGGCCGCTCAACCGGTCTCGGCGATCGCCAGCCTAACCCCGCGCGCGCGGTGTGTCAGGGGGCGCCCGGTAGCCTCACAGCATGATCGCCGCCACACTGCGCCCGCTCGCCGCCCTCGCCCTCGTGGGGCTGCTCGGCTCGATCGACGGCTGCCTGCAGACCGGCGAGCCCAGCGTGCCGTTGCAGCCGGGAGTGCCCGCGGCATCGGCCGAGGGCACCGGAACGGTCACGGGCGTCACCGACGGTGACACCCTGCGGCTCGAGGTCGATGGCGTCGAACTGCGCGTGCGCCTCGTGGGCATCGACACCCCCGAGGTGTACCCCGACGTCGAGTGCTTCGGGCCCGAAGCCGAAGACGCGCTCGCTGCGCTCGCGCCACGCGGCAGCACCCTCAGCTACGCCTACGATCAAGACCCCCGCGACCAGTACGACCGCGAACTCATGTACCTCTTCACGGCAGACGGCACGTTCATCAACTACGAGCTCGTCGCGCAGGGGTACGCCGAGGCCCTCGTCGTTGGGCC
Source organism: Actinomycetota bacterium (assembly GCA_046050505.1). Classification (GTDB taxonomy): domain Bacteria; phylum Actinomycetota; class Actinomycetes; order Actinomycetales; family Microbacteriaceae; genus Microcella. Next base: position 560 of record JBJOPU010000083.1, on the reverse strand, counting down.
CAACGACCTCTACTACGACGACTTTGTTGTTGCCGAGCGCGAGGCCCAGTCGCAAGGCCTTGGCCAGTGGGGGGAGTGCTAACGCGCGCCTAGACCGGCTCGATGAGGTGGGGCCCGTCACCGCGCAAGGGCGCGACGGGGTGCAACTCGAGGCGCTCGAGCACCTGTTCGCTTTCGGCCACGATCATGTCGACGAGCGACTGGTCGCCCTCCATCGTCGGGTCAAGCCACTCATCCCACACTTCGCGCGGCAGCATGACGGGCGCTCGATCGTGGATGCTCGCCGTGGGACCCACGGAATCCCGCGTCAGCATCGTGGCCGTGAGCACCCAGGGCGTGGGCTGAGCCCCCTCAGCAAACGGCGCTCGCCACCACGAATACAGGGCGGCCATCGCCAACTCGCCCGCCTCCGGGTCGGTGATGAAGTGCGGGGCCTTTGTCGTGCCCACCGTGTGCCACTCGTAGTAGCCGTCGGCCGGCAAAATCGCGCGCGACCGCACGAGTGCGCCCTTGAACGTGTTCTTCTCGCTCACGGTCTCGCTGCGGGCGTTGAACGTGGG
>JBJOPU010000082.1:0-6455 GCA_046050505.1 Actinomycetota bacterium | reverse complement strand
CATCGATTCCGTCGTAGTCGTCGTCGATCACCACGGTCGAATCAAGCGGGACGTCGATCGGAACCTCGACGATCCGAATGGAACCCGTCGACGGATGCGCGGCGCGCGAGCTTTCCCACTCCTCCGTGGGCGCGGACTCGCGCTCACCACGCCGGCGACGCAAGGCCTCGAGCAGGTCGGCAGTGTTGCTCACATCGCGGGTGTCGACGGTGTCGGGATCTGCTACTCGAGCGATCGGCCGTTCGGTGCGGTCGAGTGATGCCGCCGCGCGGCCGAGATCGCTCGCCGGGGCGAAGGCCCCACTGTCGAATCGACCGTTCGCGCTCGTTTCAGCAGGCACGGCGCGCAGCCTCGGAACGATCGGAGTCGGAGCCTCGCTCTGCTGTGAGAGCGATTGCGCTTCGTGGTTGGCGGGCGCCAACGCTGACTTTTTGGGGTCGAAGGTCCACACCGCTGTGCGCTCGGTGTCGCCATCAAGAAAGCCAACCGAGATCAGCCAGTGCGCGTCTGACTTTCGACTTTCCCAGCGAACGTTCTGTGCCCCTGCGCCCCGGAGTCGCTGATCGATTGTCGAACCGAACGTCCCGGTAGCGCTCGAGTCGCCATCTGACGCGAGGGCGACGGTCACTGAGCGCGCTGCCGTCACGACGTATTCGCGCTCGGCCAGTACTGGTCCTTCGAATCGCTGAATGTATTCAAGCGACTCGCCGGTCTGTGAGGCGACCTGCATGGCCGTCAGGCCTTCGCGAATAAGCGCTTGCACTTCGCGGGGACCCACGCGATGCGAGACGGGTGCTGCGGGACGATTCTGGCGAAGAGCTGTGTGCAGGGCCTCCGTGATCGGAACTCGGAAGCGTGAGCCGTCGCCAGCGACGACGATGAGCGCGCCGTTTTCGGCGCCAATCACTGTGAGCTCATCCATGGCTCTCACCCTCTCGTCGTGGGGTTTGCTGGCCACAGCATCCCACGGGCACTCGCACGACCGCGGGAATAGCACGGGCGTGCCGAAAGTTGGGCGGGGAGACAGGTTGGAAGACGGGCCGCGGCGCGCGTTTGCGTTTCCCCTTCCCTTCCTGCAAACTATGCCCGCCGAACGCGGCTGACAAGTGTGAATGAGAAGTGGACTGGCATGGCTACGGACTACGACGCCCCCCGAAAGACGGACGAGGACACCGACTCGATCCAAGCTCTGCAGGAGCGCGTGCCCGACAAGCTTTCGGGCGTGGTTGATGTTGACGACGCTGACAACCCAGGGTTCGAGCTCGCGGGCCAAGACCTCGCCGATCTCGACCTCGATGTTGTCGTGTTGCCTGCTCAGGCTGACGAGTTCACGTGCATTAGCTGCTTCTTGGTCAAGCACCGTTCGCAGCTTGACCACGAAGAGAAGCTTGGCTCGGTCTGCCGGGAGTGCGCGAGCTAACGCTCGACGCGCACGACCCGAGCGCCCTCGGCAATCGCGGCAGCGAGTGCCTCAGGCCGTCGGGTCGACAGCAGCCAGTACGGCGTCGGATCGTCAGGGTCTGTCACGTTGACCCGCAACACAGCTGAGATGTCGGGCCTCAACACGAGATAGGCACGCGCATCGAGCTGCTGACCGCGCGCGAGGCGAGCTGCGTCGCCGCGAGCAGGCTCGGTGTCTCCCACGAGTGAGAGCGGTATTCGCGCGCTGCCTGCGCGCAGCATCCCGTCGGCGACGGTGATGGTCGGCGCGCTCACGACGGCGACGCCGCCGACGCCCCCCGCGAGCACAACTCCGACAACGGCGCCGACGAATGCGTTGATCGGAGCGAACGTCAGGAGACTCGCCGGAATCGCCAGAGCCGCTATGAGGCCGATCCAGGGGGCAGGCCACAGTCGCTCGCGGTAAGACTCCATAGAGCCATTCGACCATGCATTAGCCTCGACGCGTGCCCCGACATGTCGATGTGCTGATTACCGGTGACACTGTGCCCGTGTATGCCCACCCGGGTGACGCCGGGGCTGACCTGCGTTCCGCCGAAGCGCTGGTGATTCCGCCGGGTGGTCGGGCGACGGTGGGTACGGGAACGGCAATTGCCCTTCCCGATGGATACGCTGCTTTCGTCGTGCCGCGCAGTGGCCTCGCTGCCCGGCACGGCATAACGATCGTCAATTCTCCGGGAACCGTGGATGCCGGCTTCCGCGGCGAGATCAAGGTCACGCTCCTCAACACCGACCAGCGTGAGTCATTCGTCGTCGAGGTTGGCGACCGCATCGCGCAATTGATCGTCTGGCCCGTCGAGCGAGCTCACTTCATCCCCGTCGAAACGCTACCCGGCTCCCACCGAGGAGAGCGCGGGTTTGGGTCGACCGGCTACCGTGGTGAACCGACCGAAGGAGGCCCAGCGTGATCGATCCGTTCACGGGCGACGAAGTTCTGCCCGAAGACGCGAAGTCTGCACCGATTGACCGTGCAGAAAATGGCCCTCTCGATGAGAGTGAAGCAAACGCCGTCCGTCCGTATGTCGACCTGGGTGGCGTCAAGCTCGTGCCGCGCGAAGGCCTGCAATTGCGGCTTGAGATCGAAGAAGGCACCAAGCGAGTTGTTGCGGTCAGCATCGACTACGCGGGGTCGACGCTGCAGGTGCAACCCTTTGCGGCGCCGCGCACAAGTGGGCTGTGGCACGAGATTCGCGCTCAAATTGTTGAGCAGCTGCGCTCGCAGGGTGCAGAAACCCAAGAGCGCATCGGGGTCTTCGGTCCCGAGGTTGTCGCGCGCATTCCCGTAACGGGCGGAGAGGCGGGGGCAACGCGTATTGCGCGGTTCGTCGGCGTCGACGGCCCGCGATGGTTCTTGCGTGGTGTCATTGCGGGTCAGGGGGCAATCGAGGCCGACGCCGCTCAGGCGATCGATGATGTCTTCCGGAGCATCGTGGTGGTCAGGGGCACAACACCCATGCCGCCGCGCGATTTGATCCCGTTGCAGGTGCCGCAGGGCGCTCAGTCAGCAAACTCCTCGGCGCCCGTGGCATGAGCGCTTCTGTCGAGGGTCGCGACGGCGACACGAAAGACCCGAAGGGTTCAGAAGAACCCGACAACGAAGCGAACAAGGCCTCGGCAGAACTGCGGGAGGCGTTCGCAGCCGCCGCACAACGGTCGGGTTTCGGCCGCGTCGCTCCGGGAGAAAGGCCGACGGCGCATGACCTGTGGGCAGCAGTCGGCGGGGTCCGCGGTCTGATCGAGTCGTTGTTGCCGGGATTCTTGTTCCTCGTGGTGTTCACAATCACCGCTGAAGTGGTGCCGTCAGTGCTCGTTCCGGTGGGTGTGGCCGTGCTGTTCGTGCTCGTCCGTGTTGTGACCCGCTCGCCCGTCCTGCCCGCGACGATCGGACTGATCGGCATTGCACTATCGGCCGGGCTCGCCCTGTGGTCAGGGCGAGCGGAAGAGAATTTTCTGCTCGGCTTCATCATCAACGCGGTGTGGCTCGGAGCTCTGCTTGTGAGTCTGGCCATTCGTCGGCCACTGATCGGTGTCATCACCGGTTTACTGACGGGTGATTCGGGGTGGCGCAGTGATCCGGCCAAGCGCACGGTGCTCACTGTCACGACGTGGCTGTGGGTCGCGCTCTTTGCCCTTCGATTGGGCATTCAAGTGCCGCTGTATCTCACCGAACAAGCGGCAGCGCTTGCGGCAACCAAGCTGCTCATGGGCCTTCCCCTGTACGCGGCAGTTCTGTGGGTGACCTGGCTGATGATCCGTGCCGTGTATGCCCGCCGCGACGCCTGAATGATACGCTTATTTATCTCGACATCAAGATAGTTTCCGGCCGGTAGGCTGGTCGGGTCCGGCGCTGGACGACGGATGCGCCAGACCCGTCGCACAAGAGGAGTCACCGTGTCCGCAGTCAACAGCTTCGATTCCATCGACACTCTGTCGGTCGCCGGAAGCGAGTATCAGGTCTTCCGCATCGACACGGTGCCGGGCTATGAGACCCTCCCGTTCAGCCTCAAGGTCTTGCTCGAAAACCTGTTGCGCACCGAAGACGGTGCCAACGTCACCGCCGAGCAGATTCGTGCCCTCGGGGCCTGGAAGCCCGAGGCCGAGCCCGACACCGAGATTCAGTTCAGCCCCGCTCGTGTGGTGATGCAGGACTTCACCGGTGTGCCGTGCATCGTTGACCTCGCCACCATGCGCGAAGCGGTCGCCGAGCTGGGTGGCGACCCGAACAAGATCAACCCCCTCGCACCCGCGGAGCTCGTCATCGACCACTCGGTCATCGCCGACCTCTTTGGCACGGCCGACGCTCTCGAGCGCAACGTGGAGATCGAGTACGAGCGCAATGGCGAGCGCTACCAATTCTTGCGCTGGGGTCAGACGGCATTCGACGACTTCAAGGTCGTTCCGCCGGGCACCGGAATCGTGCACCAGGTCAACATCGAGCACTTGGCCAAGGTCACGTACACGCGCGAAGTCGGGGGAGTGCTGCGTGCCTACCCCGACACGTGCGTCGGTACCGACTCGCACACGACCATGGTCAACGGCCTGGGCGTGCTCGGTTGGGGCGTCGGCGGCATCGAGGCTGAGGCAGCAATGCTCGGCCAGCCCGTCTCGATGCTCATTCCGAAGGTCGTGGGCTTCAAACTGACGGGTGCCATCCCCACGGGCGTCACGGCCACCGACGTCGTGCTGACGATCACCGAGATGCTGCGCAAGCACGGCGTGGTCGGCAAATTCGTGGAGTTCTACGGTGCGGGCGTAGCGGCCGTTCCGCTCGCGAACCGCGCGACCATCGGCAACATGAGCCCCGAGTTCGGCTCAACGGCCGCCATGTTCCCGATCGACGACGTCACTCTCGACTACCTGCGCCTCACGGGTCGCAGTGACGCCCAAGTGGCTCTTGTCGAGGCCTACAGCAAGCTGCAGTCGCTCTGGCACGACCCCTCGGTTGAGCCGCGCTTCAGCGAATACCTCGAGCTCGACCTCTCGACCGTCGTGCCCTCGATCGCCGGCCCGAAGCGGCCGCAAGACCGCATCGAGCTGTCGGTCGCGAAGTCGGCGTTCGAAGCCGCTCTTCCTGCCTACTCGGCTACGGCATCCACGCCCATTGATGTCACCGTGGGCGCTGACACTTTTGTGCTCGACAACGGCGCGGTGACGATCGCGGCCATCACCTCGTGCACCAACACGTCGAACCCCTCGGTCATGCTTGCCGCTGGTCTTCTTGCCCGTAACGCGGCTCAGAAGGGCCTGAAGGCCAAGCCGTGGGTCAAGACCACGCTTGCTCCTGGATCGAAAGTCGTCACCGACTACTACGAGAAGGCCGGCCTCACCGACGATCTCGAGGCGCTCGGCTTCTACACCGTGGGCTACGGCTGCACGACGTGTATCGGCAACTCGGGTCCGCTCGCCGATGAGATTTCGGCCGCGATCAACGAGCATGACCTCGCCGTCACGGCGGTTCTCTCGGGCAACCGGAACTTTGAGGGCCGCATCAACCCTGACGTCAAGATGAACTACCTGGCGAGCCCGCCGCTCGTCATCGCGTATGCGCTGGCCGGGTCGATGAACTTCGACTTTGAGACGGATGCCCTCGGCAGCGACCACGATGGCAACGACGTCTATCTGCGCGACATCTGGCCCGACGCGGCCGAGGTGCAGGCGACGATCGACTCGTCGATCGACACGGGCATGTTCGACCACCAGTACGCCTCGGTCTTCGAGGGTGACGAACGGTGGCGCTCGCTTCCGACCCCCGACGGTGCGACCTTCGAGTGGGATTCGGAATCCACGTACGTGCGCAAGCCCCCGTACTTCGACGGCATGACGATCGAGACGACGCCGGTCAGCGACATTGTCGGCGCGCGCGTGCTCGCGAAGCTTGGCGACTCGGTCACTACCGACCACATCAGCCCCGCCGGCTCGATCAAGGCCGACTCGCCGGCCGGCCAGTACCTCACGGCGCACGGGGTTGACCGCAAAGACTTCAACTCGTACGGCTCGCGTCGCGGCAACCACGAGGTGATGATTCGCGGAACCTTCGCGAACATCCGTCTCAAGAACCAGTTGCTCGACAACGTCGAGGGTGGCTTCACGCGTGACTTCACGCAGCCGGATGCCCCGCAAGCGTTCATCTACGACGCGAGCACGCGCTACCAGGCAGCGGGCGTTCCGCTCGTGATCTTTGCGGGCAAAGAATACGGATCGGGCTCGAGCCGTGACTGGGCCGCCAAGGGTACGAGTTTGCTCGGTGTGTCTGCGGTCATCGCCGAGAGCTTTGAGCGCATTCACCGATCGAACCTCATCGGCATGGGTGTGATTCCGCTGCAGTATCCGGCGGGGGAGTCGGCCGACAGCCTTGGACTGGATGGCACGGAGATCGTGTCGATCGAGGGCATCACGGCGCTCAACGATGGTCAGACGCCCAGCACCGTGCGGGTCGTCGCTGAGCCGAGCGCTCATTCGCCCGCGGGCAAAGCGACTATCGCGTTTGATGCGGT
>JBJOPU010000081.1:0-6475 GCA_046050505.1 Actinomycetota bacterium | reverse complement strand
TTCGTGCTCACGCGCGTGCGCGTGCCGTTCGCGCGCACGTGGCTGCTCATCTCGGCCCTGCCGCTGGCGGTGCCGTCATACCTCGCCGGGTACGGGTGGCTCGTGGTGATCCCGGGTCTCAACGGATTCGTGCCGAGCTGGCTGCTGCTGACCGCGGTGACGGTTCCGTATGTGACGCTGCCGGTGGCGGCGGCCTTGCGCGGAGCATCCGGAGACCTCGAAGGCGTCGCGCGCACGCTGGGGCGCGGGCCGCTGCGGGCGTTTCTCGTGGCGACGTGGCCGAGCGTGCGCCCCGCCGCAATCGCGGGTTCGCTGCTCGTGGCGCTGTATGCGCTGAGCGACTTTGGGCTCGTGGCCATGATGCGGTTTCCGACCCTGACATGGGGCATCAACGCCGCTTACTCGGCGAGCTTCGACCGCGCGCAGGCCGCGACTCTCGCGTTGCTGCTCGTCGTGCTCGCGCTCGTCGTCGTGGCGGGCGAACGGGCCGCGCGGCGCCAGCTGCCGCGCGCGGCAGCCCGCGCCGTCGCACCGCGCTCGGTGGGGCGCGGGATGCTCATCGCGCTGCTCCCGGTCGTCGCCGTTGCCCCTCTCATCGGTGTGGCGGTGCCCTTGCTCGCCTTGTTCTCGCGCCTGCTCGATGCGGCCACCCTGCGCGAGATCGACGTGCCCCGGTTGCTCGAAGCGGTCGGCTCAACCATCGGCGTCGCTGTGGCGGCCGCGCTGCTCGCGGTGCTGCTCGCCTTGCCCATTGCGGCGCTCGCCGCCCGCTATCGCGGCCGGCTCGTCACGGCCATCGAGTCGGTGGGATTCCTCGGCCACGCCCTCCCGGGCATCGTCGTCGGGTTGTCGCTCGTGTTCTTCTCGCTCGCGGTCGTGCCCGCGCTCTACCAAAGCCTGGCGGTGCTCGTCTTCGCCTACGCCGTGCTCTTCATGCCCAAGGCCATCGGCACGATGCGGGCGGGCTTGGGTGATGTGCCCCCGCGACTCGTCTCGGTCGCTCGCACTCTTGGCATGTCGCCGTGGCAAGCCTGGTGGCGCGTGACGGTTCCGCTTGCTCTGCCGAGCGTCGGCATCGGCGCCCTGCTGGTTGCCATTGCGACCATGAAAGAATTGCCGGCGACGCTGCTGTTGCGCCCGACGGGCACGCAGACGCTCGCGACCGAACTGTGGAACCGCACGGTGGTGTTCGAGTTCGGCGCCGCGGCACCCTACGCGGCCCTGCTCGTGCTCGTTGCCGCGGTGCCCGCCGTGATTCTGTCGGGCGTACGCAGTTCAGCCAAGGAGGAGTTGTGAGCGACCTCGTCGTCGACGGTGTGAGTGTGGCCCACGGGTCAACGCTCGCGATCGACGACGTCTCGCTGAGCATCCGCAGTGGTGAACTGGTCGCTGTGCTCGGGCCCTCGGGCTGCGGCAAGACCACGCTCTTGCTCTCGATCGCGGGCCTGCTGCCCGTGCATTCGGGCACCATCACGATCGGCGATCGCGAGATCTCGCGCGCGGGCCGCACGGTCGCGCCCGAGAAGCGCGGCGTGGGCTGGGTGCCGCAAGAGGCCTCGCTGTTTCCGCACCTGTCGGTCGGCGACAACATCGGCTTCGCGGTGCCGCGCGCTCGGGGAGCCGCGCGCGCCGAGCGCATCGCCGAGCTCGCCCACCTTGTCGGGCTCGACGACTACACGGGCCGTGCTCCCAACCAGCTCTCGGGCGGCCAGGCCCAGCGTGTTGCCCTGGCCCGCGCGCTCGCTCCGCGCCCTGACCTGCTGCTGCTCGACGAGCCCTTCGCCGCCCTCGACACGCAATTGCGCACGGGCTTGCGCCGCGAGATTGCCGAGTTGCTGCGCGCTCAGGGCACGACCTCGCTGCTCGTGACCCACGACCAAGAAGAAGCTCTCACCCTTGCCGACCGCGTGGCCGTGTTGCACGATGGCAGGCTCGCCCAGTTCGGCACGCCCGAAGAGATCTACCAACAGCCCGCGACCGACTGGGTGGCCTCGTTCGTGGGCGACGTTGTCGAACTCGCTGGGCAGTGGCGCGGTGGCCGTGTGCTGTGCGCGCTCGGCTCGGTCGAAGCCTCGGCCGTGGGCTTCACGCCCGCCGACGGCGACGCCGTGCGTCTGATGCTGCGCCCCGAGTGGATCGTGCCGCGCCCTGACCTGCTCGCACAGGCGGCTGCCGGCGCCGATGCGCGCGTCGCGAGCATCTCGTACGCCGGTCACGACGCGATGATTACGGCCGATCTCGTGGATGGCCCCTCGGTGCTCTTGCGCATGGCCGCGGTGGAGTTGCCCGCGGTTGGCGACGATCTGCGGCTCGCGGTGCAGCGCCCCGGCCTCGCGTTCGCGGCGCTGTAGCGGGCGGGCCGCGCGCCCTCCCGTGTCGTCCGGCGCGACTATCGGTCGCTTGTTGCGGTCAATCTGCCGAAGCACGCCAACAAGGGACCGATAGAAGGTCATCGTGGCGCGGCTAGGCTCGCGACATGAGCAGTGCTGCTGAAAGCCCCGCACCCGCCAACCCCGCCGCGCTGCGTGCCCGCGCCGCCGTGCTCGATGCCGCCGACCCTCTGGCCGCGCACGTCGCGCGCTTCGTGCCGGGCGATGACCTCGTGGCCTACCTTGACGGCAATTCACTCGGGCGCCCGGTGGCGAGCGTGCCCGCCGCGCTCGAGACCTTCGTGCGCACGGAGTGGGCCGGCCGGCTCATCCGCGGTTGGGACGAATTGTGGCTCACGCGCCCACGCGAGCTGGGCGACCGCATCGGGGCGGCGTGCCTCGGCGCAGCATCCGGCCAAACGGTCGTCGCCGACTCGACGAGCGTGCTCATCTTCAAGGTGCTGCGCGCCGCGATTGCGGCCCGGCCTGGCCGCGACGAGCTCGTGATGTTGAGCGACGAGTTTCCGACCGACCGGTTCATCATCGAGCGCATCGCCGACGACCACGGGCTGACGGTGCGGTGGGTGGATGCTCCACTCGACGCCGGCATCACCCCGGAGCTCGCCGCCGAGGTCGTGGGCCCGCGCACCATCGCCGCGCTGTTCAGCGGGGTGGCCTACCGCAGCGCGTGGTGGGCTGACATGCCCGCGGTAACGGCCACGGTGCAAGCGGCGGGCGCGCTCGTGATCTGGGATTGCTCGCACGCGGTCGGGTCTGTTCCGCTCGAGTTTGATGCCTGGGGCGTGGACTACGCCGTGGGCTGCTCGTACAAGTACTTGAACGGTGGCCCGGGCGCCCCGGCCTGGGCGTATGTCGCCGCGCGGCACCACGACACCCTGCGCAATCCGATTCCCGGCTGGCTCGGCGCCGCCGCGCCCTTCTCGATGACCGAGGGCTACTCGCCCGCCCCCGGCGTCGCGTCACTCGTGAGCGGCACCCCACCGATCCTCGGCATGGTCGCCCTCGGCGAGATGCTCTCGCTCATCGAGTCGGCGGGCATCGACGCGATTCGCGAGAAGTCGATCGCGCTCACGAGCTACGCCATCGAGCTGGTCGACGCGCTCATCCCCGCGGCGACCGTAAGCACGCCGCGTGACGCGGACCGCCGCGGCAGTCACTTGACGATCGACCACCCCAACTCCGCCATCGCCGTGCAGCGCCTGTGGGCGCAGGGAATCATCCCTGACTTCCGTCACCCGAGCGGCGTGCGCGTCGGGCTGTCGCCGCTGAGCACGAGCTTCGCCGAGGTTGAGCGGGGCATCCGCGCGCTCGCCGACGCTCTGAGCTGACGTCCGCCTGAGGGCCTGCCCGCTCCGCGCGCCCCGCTGCACAACCACGAAGCGGGTCGCCCTCTCGTGAGGGCGACCCGCTTCGTCGTGTGAGCCGACTACCGCGACAGCGTCGCGAACTTGCGAATCGACAGCGGCACGAACACCGCGAGCAACACGACGACGCCGATCAGCACCGTGGCGATGGGGTTCTGTGCCGTCCACGCGTCACCGACGGGGGTGCCGGGGGGCACGTTGCCGAAGAGTTGGCGCGCCGATTGCACGAGCGACGAGACGGGGTTCCACTCGGCGAAGATGCGCAGCGGGTCGGGAAGGTTCTCGCTCGGCACGAAGGCGTTCGAAATGAACGTGAGGGGGAACAGGATCAAGAACGAGGCGTTGTTGATGATCTCGGGGCTCTTGACGCTCATGCCCAAAAACGCCATGACCCACGAGAACGCGTAGGCGAACAGCAACAGCAGCGCGACGCCCGCGAGAAACTCGAGCGGCGACGAGTTGACGCGCCATCCAACAACGAAGCCCGTGATCATCATGACAATCATCGAGAGCCCGTTGATGACAAGGTCACCGTTGGTGCGGCCCACGAGCACCGCGGCGCCGCTCATGGGCAGCGTGCGGAAGCGGTCGATGATGCCGTCTTTGAGGTCTTGCGCCATGGCGGCACCCGAGTAGGTCGAGCCGAACACGACCGTCTGCGCGAAGATGCCGGCCATCAAGAACGAGGTGTAGCCCTCGCCAGGAATGTCGATCGCCGCGCCGAACACGTAGGTGAAGAGCAACACGAACATGATCGGCTGGATGAGCGAGAACAGCAGAATCTCGGGCACCCGGATGATCTTCATCAGGTTGCGCCACGTGGTCACCCAGCCGTCGCTCACGAAGCGCGTGAGCGCGCTACCGGGCAGAGGCTTCAGGGTCGTGGATGCTGCGCTCGACGTGGTGGTGGCGCTCATGCCGCACTCTCCGTGGTCTCGGGGGTCTCTTCGGCCGCGTGGCCGGTCAGTTGCAAGAAGACGTCGTCCAGCGTGGGGCGACGCATGCCCGCGTCGTGCAGGGCGATGCCATCGCGGGCCGCGGCGCCGACGATCGCGGCGAGAGCCGCGGGGCCGTCGTCGACCGGAACAACCCAGGTGCGGCCACCCGTCACGACGGGTTCGCCCGTGCCGTGGGTGGCGAGCAAGTGGCGCACAGCATCCCCGTCGGCCTCATCGACCACGGTCAGAGCAACGCGCTGCCCGCCGACGGACGCCTTGAGTTCATCGGCGGTTCCGCGCGCGATGACCTGGCCGTTGTCGATGACCGAGATGGAGTCGGCGAGACGGTCGGCTTCTTCGAGGTACTGCGTCGTGAGCAGCACGGTGGTGCCGTCAGAGACGAGGGTCTCGATGACATCCCACAGGCCGATGCGGCTGCGCGGGTCGAGGCCGGTCGTCGGCTCGTCGAGGAAGAGCACCGGGGGCTTGATGACGAGCGCGCCCGCGAGGTCGATGCGGCGACGCATGCCGCCCGAGTAACCCTTAACCGGGCGGTTCTGCGACTCGACAAGGTCGAAGAGTTCGATGAGTTCGCTCGCCCGCTGCCGCGCGACTTTCGCGCCCAAGTGGTAAAGCTTGCCGACCATCATGAGGTTCTCGAAGCCCGTGAGGTTCTCGTCGACAGCGGCGTATTGCCCGCTCGCGCCGATCATGCGGCGAATCGACTGCGGGTCGTCGAGCACGTCGACGCCGTTGATGACGGCCGAGCCCGAGTCAGGCTTGATGAGCGTCGTGAGCACCTTGACCGTAGTGGTCTTGCCAGCGCCGTTGGGCCCGAGCAGTGCCGTGACGGTGCCCTGCGGCACCTCGAGGTCGAGGCCATCGAGCGCGCGCACAACGGGCGCCCCCTTCGGTGTGTAGGTCTTGACGAGCCCGTGGGCTTCGATAAATGCCATGCGCGGATGCTACCTGTCTGCTCTGACGCCTAGGCGGCGGGTTCGTTGAGGGCGGAATCGGCGTCGTACTCGTCGCGATGCGCCTCGATCGCGTCGCGATTCGTCACGGCCCAATCGGCGAGAGCGACGACGTGCGGAAGAAGGGTGAGGCCGAGCGGAGTCACTTCGTATTCCACGCGCGGCGGAACCTCGGCATAGACCTGGCGCGTGACGAGCCCGTCACGTTCGAGTTCGCGCAGGGTGCGCGTGAGCATCCGTTGCGAAATGCCATTGATCGAGCGCAGCAACTCGGTGAAGCGCATGCGCTGCTCGGCGAGCTCGCGGATGACGAGCATGGTCCACTTGTCGCCCACGCGGTCGAGCACCTGGCGCACGAAGGCGGTGTAGCTCGGGTCGGGTTCGCAGTGCTTCACGGATGCTCGCTCTCTCGCCGGCGGATTCGCAACGGTGACCTACGTGTGCCTGAGGCACACTGCAGTGCCGGGTTCTCGTCAGGTATAAACGCACACAGCGTAACTCACTTACTGAAGGGAACCATCATGGAGATCGCGATCTGGATCGTCTCGGGCCTGCTCGCCCTCGTGAACCTCGGCGCGGGCGCGGCCAAGCTGTTTGTGCCGCGCGAGAAGCACGTCGCCCAGCAACCGTGGGCGGGTGACTTTAGCCACACCCAGGTGCGCCTCATCGGCGTGGCCGAAGTGCTCGCGGCCGTCGGCCTGATCCTGCCGCGACTGCTCGACATCGCCCCGATTCTCTCGCCGCTCGCGGCCGTGGGCATCGTGCTGCTGCAGGCGGGCGCGGCGAGCGTGCACATCCGCCGCACAGAG
>JBJOPU010000080.1:0-6491 GCA_046050505.1 Actinomycetota bacterium | reverse complement strand
CCGCGCCAGGCCCAGCTAGTGCCCCTGGAGGGACTCGAACCCCCAACCCTTTCCTTAGGACGGAACTGCTCTTCCATTGAGCTACAGAGGCGGTGCATCCAGTGTATTCGCCGGGTTGTGGCTAGGGGGCTCCGAGCGACGCGAGCAACTTCACCGCGCGACCGCGCACCGAATTGTGGCGGCTGCCCATCAAGACGCGCAGCTCGGGCACGAGCCACGCCGCCAACTCGGGGCGCTGCCGGGCGAAGTGGGCGAGCGATTCGGCGGTGGTGTTCTGCACGATCCAGTCGTCGTCGTGCAGGTTCGCCTGCATGAGGGCGATGGCCGCGTCACGCTGCGGCGGGGTCATGTGGGCGTCGAGCAGCACGAAGAGAATCGAGAGCGTCCACTTGGTCGAGGCCTGGTCGATCTGGGCGACCCAGCCGAGCAGGTCGTCGAGGTGGGCGGCCACCCACTCGGGCCGCTGCTGCGCCACGCGCTTGACCGCGCTCGACACGCGCAGGCGCACCACGGCATCCTCGCTGCGATAACACGCCACGAGCTCGGCGAGCAGCGCCCGATCGGCCAGCACCTCATCGACGACGCTCACGGTGTTGCCGAGCGAGTTCGGATGCCCACCCGTCAACGGGCTCTCGAAACGGCTCACCGGCATGAGGTCAGGGTAGTCGCGCGCCGGCCTCAGCCGCCGAGGCCAGCGGTCGGCGGTGGCCCGTGACGGGAGCCAGAGCGGCGTCTCACAATAACCGGGTGAAAATACATTATTGACGCTAGAATGGAGGTCAAAGCAGAGAAAAGACACTGTTATGGATGAAATCGCGTTCGGCGCCCAGGTCAGGCGCGCCCGCCTGCTCGCCGACCTGACCCAAGACGAGGTGGCGACGGCCGCCAACATCGACGTTGCCACGCTCCGCAACCTCGAGACGGGCAAAGGGTCAACGCTCGCCACGCTCGTCAAGGTACTCCGCGCGCTCGGCCGCGACGACTGGCTCGGCACACTCGAACCTGTGCCGACGGTCAGCCCCATTCAGTTGGCCCGTGAGGCTCGTGGCCAGAGCCAACCGCAGCGCGTATCCCGGAGGCGACCGTGACCTTCGAACACGTGGCGGTTCTGCGCGTCTTCGCGTGGGGCAGACCGGTCGGCGCTCTGGCGCCGGATGGGCGCGCCATCGTGTTCGAATACGAGCCCTCGTGGCGACGCACGGGTGTCGAGCTTGCCCCCGTGACCATGCCGCTGCGCCAACGCGTCAGCACATTCGTGTTTCCGGCGCTCAACCCCGAGACCTTTCACGGCCTGCCGCCGATGCTCGCCGATTCGGTGCCCGACCGGTTCGGCAACGGCATCATCGACAACGTTCTTGCGCGAGAAGGGGTTCTTCCCGGAGAGGTGACCGCCCTCGACCGGCTCGCCTACGTGGGGCGGCGCGGCATGGGCGCCCTTACCTTCGAGCCCGACACTGCACGCCACGACTCCCCCACCTCCATCGAGCTCAACCACCTCGTTGAGGCAGCCCGCGCTGCCCTGCGCGGCGACCTGAGTGCCGACGCTGTTGCGACCGATTCGCTCAACGAGCTCATTCAGGTGGGCACCTCGGCCGGCGGCGCGCGCGCCAAAGCCGTCATCGCCTACAACCCCTCCACCGGAGAGATGAGAGCCGGCGGAGTCGACGCACCCAGCGGATTCGAGCAGTGGCTGCTGAAGTTCGACGGAGTCGGACCCCACCACCAGCTCGGCGCCGCGCAGCACTATGGGCGAACCGAATACGCCTACTACCTGATGGCCACCGACGCCGGCATCACCATGAGCCCCTCGCAGCTACTCGAAGAAGGGGGTCGAGCACACTTCATGACGCGCCGATTCGATCGCCCCGGCGCCTCCGGAGCGAAACTGCACTTGCAGTCACTCTGCGCGATCTCGGCCCTCGACTTCAACGCGGTCGCCACGCACGACTACGCGAGCCTGTTCACCGCGGCCGAGAAACTCGCCATCGACGCACGCGAAGAAGTCTTTCGGCGCATGGTCTTCAACGTGCTCGCGTCGAACAACGACGACCACACGAAGAACCACGCCTTCCTCATGGCCGAAGACGGAACCTGGAAATTGTCACCCGCCTACGACGTCACCTTCGCCTACAACCCGCAGTCAGAGTGGACCCAACAACACCTCATGAGCGTCAACGGACGCTTCAGCGGCATCACCGCGGCTGACCTTCACGCGGTCGGCGAACAGTTCCGCGTGCCCGGGTATCGGGCCATCATTCGTGACGTGGAAGACGCCATCACTCGCTGGCCGGTTCATGCCCGCGACGCGGGAGTTCCCGGTGTGCGCATCGACGAGGTCGCCACGCGCCTCGCGGCGGTTGCGCTGAACTAGCGCCGAGGGTTTCGCTCTGTCGCGCCGCAACTTAGAGTCGCTGCATGGTCAACGACGACTCCCCCGCCTTCCACCCCGACCTCACGCGCGCGCGGTTCATGCCGGGCACCTCGGCCACGCGGGGCAACCGCCGGCTGCTGCGCACCCTGACTCGAATCGGCCGCGGGCGCGCGCCGAAGGGCGGCGAGCTCATCGACCTGGGCAACGGCGCCTCCGTGCGGGTTCACCGACCGGCGGATGCCACAGCGACGGATGCTGGCGCACGTCGCCCGGGCATCCTGTACCTCCACGGCGGAGGCCTCATCATCGGCTCGGCCGTGCAAGGCGACCCACTTTGTCGGCGCCTCGCCGATGAGCTCGGAGCGGTCGCGGCGAGCGTTGGCTACCGCCTCCCGCCCGAGCACCCCTACCCCGCGCCGCTCGACGACTGCTACGCCGCCCTGCAGTGGCTCGCCGCACAGCCCGACGTCGACCCCACGCGCATCGCCGTCATCGGCCTCAGTGCCGGCGGCGGGCTCGCCGCCTCCCTCGCCCTGCTCGCGCGCGACCACGGCGAGTTCGCCCTGGCCGGCCAAGTGCTCGCATATCCGATGCTGGATGACCGCACCGACGAATCCGCCGCCGCCCACCCGCGCATGCTCCGCCTCTGGAACGGCCCCAGCAATCGCCTTGGTTGGGGCATGTATCTCGGCGCGGGCACGGCGGGTCCCGGCGCGACCACTCTCGACGCCGCAACCCTCGAGCACGCGGTGCCGGCACGCCGCGCTGACCTCAGCGGCGTCGCCCCGGCCTGGATCGGCGTCGGCACCCTCGACCTCTTCCACACCGAAGACGTCGAGTATGCGCGCCGCCTCACCGAGGCGGGCGTGCCGACCGAGCTGCACGTCATCGAGGGCGCGTACCACGGCTTCGACGCCTCCGAGCCCACAGCCCCAGTCGCGGTCGACTTCGTGCAGCGCCAGGTCGACGCCCTGCGCGGGATGCTCGCCGCCCGCTAATCGCGCGCCGAGCATCCCGGCCACACTACTGAGCCGCGGCGACTCCGAGCTTCGCGCGAACCGCGTCGGCAAGCTGCTGCACCTGCGGCAACGGAACACCGTCGTACATGCCCGTAATAGGGGCGAGCACGATGGTCTGCTGCGCTCCGTCACGCTGAGCCGTGAGGGTCACGGCTGAGCGCGTGATCGGCAGCGCACCTTGGGGGCGCAACTTCTCTTTGGCGGCGGTGACGCTCACGACATCGGCGGCGGGAATCGTCAAGAACGCCCCCGACTTCGGGTCGGTGAGTGACACCGAGGCGTTGGTGACGAGCGCGACAGGGCGTGAGTAGCGTGTGATGCGCACCTCGGCGCTCGTGTCACCCAGCAGTGCGCGCAACGCGGCAACGTCTTCGGGCAGCGGCCGAGCCGGAGCCACCGTGAACGTGATGGGCGGCTCGGAGTCGGCCGTGGCCGGGGCCGGGGCATCCGCGTCGGTGGCCGACGGCGTGCCAGACGGCGCGCCCGACTGCGCGAGAACGGCCTGAGTCGCCTTCTGGTTGCGCTTGCTGCTGATGCGCTGCATCACCGTCAGGGCAATGCCGATCGCCACAGCGAGCGCAACGTAGAAGAGAGGGCTCGTTGGTTCCGACGCGGTCGTACCGGTCGATGCGAGCAGGGTCAGCGAGAGAGTCAACGCGGGCTCCAAGAGGGCTGAGTGGCAGACGGACGCCCGACGCCTCTGACACGAGTACGCCTCGGCTTATCGGGATGTGAGCGATGCTAGCAAGGGAAGCAAGGGCGTCCAGCACGCTGTGCACCTCCGGTGCCGCGTGGTCGTCTTGCTGTGTGCCTTTGACGGCACGTGCCGCGAACGGCACATTGCCGTTACAGAAAACCCCCGTGCCGCGAGGTCACGCTGCGCGACTCGCCGCAGAGACACCCACGCCGAGCATCCACCCCCTAGGCAGCAAGCGGCGCGAGGTACTCGTTCCAGTCAGCCTGCGGGCGCTCGATGCCGCGCACGAGCCACGCCGTGCCGTGCGGAGCCTTGGGCACGACGCGCAAAGTCCAGCGCATCTCGGCGGGTGTGCGATCGCTCTTGATGTTGTTGCACTTGAGGCAACAGGCCACGAGGTTCTCCCACGTGTCGGCTCCCCCGCGCGAGCGCGGCACGACATGGTCGATCGTTGTCGCGTTGCCGCCGCAGTAGGCGCAGCGGTTGCCGTCGCGGCGCAGCACTCCGCGGCGCGTGAGCGGCACCTGGCGCGTGTGGGGCACGCGCACATACCGGCGCAGCACGATGACGCTCGGGCGATCCCAGCGGCCGTCGATTCCGAATACCGGATGCTCGCCATCCGATGCGAGCACCGTGGCTTTCTCGTTCATCACGAGCACGAGTGCTCGGCGAAACGACACGACGGCGAGGGGCTCATAGCCCGCGTTGAGAACGAGAGTGCGCATTCACGGCTCCTGTCGAACGGGCCCGCATGGCCTGCGGGCGTTCCTTCGATTCGCGGTGACTCACGGAACGAGGCTGCGCTGCTGCCCTTACGGGCACAAAAAAAGCACTGTCGTCGAGACGACAGTGCTCAGTTCGGCCGGGCCGCGACAGGGCGCGATCCAGCGGGCGCGGGCGGCTATGCGAAAACGGGCGCGCGCATCCACGGTTTGGATGTCGCGTCGCTCACTCATGGCCGCTCCTCGGGTGCCCCGTGTGGCACCACACGGAAAGGCTAACCCAGAATCGGCGTGCACCCGCTGGGAGGCACGCCGATTCTGCGCGTTTCACCGCGTTTCACCGCGTTTCACCGCGTTGTAGAGCGGCTCGCCGTGGCGCTACCGGTCGAGAAGATCCCGCATCGTGGCGATTTCCGCCGTCTGCGAAGTGACGATCTGCTCGGCGAGTGCGCGCACATCTGCGCTGTGACCATCGTCGATGACGTCTTCAGCCATGTCGACGGCACCCTCGTGGTGCTCGATCATGAGCTCCAGGAAGAGCGCCGATCCGTCAGCGCCCGAGGCGCTCTCGAGCTGCGCCATTTGCTCGTCGCTCATCATGCCGTCCATGCCACCCATGCCGCCGGTACCACCGTGGTCCATGCCGCCCATATCCTCGGCAGTTCCGATGCCCCACCCATCAAGCCACTGACGCATCAGCTCTATCTCGGGGCCTTGCGCCGCCTTGATCTGTTCGGCAAGCGCCGCGACCTCCGGGTCGACGCCATCTTTGGCGAGAATCAGCTCAGACATCTCGACGGCCTGCTCGTGGTGAGGGATCATCATCTGCACGAACATGACGTCGGCCATGTTCTGGTCGCCATCGCCGCTCGTTCCCACACCGCCACCCACGGTCATGGGCATCGCGCACGCGGAAAGGATCAACGCCGCCCCTGCGGCGAGCGCAGCGTCAGTTACCGCTCGAAAGTGCTTCTTGTTCACGAAAAATCTCCTTGAAATCGGTTCGAACTCGACAGTGAATGCGCAATCAGCCGCGCGAGGGCGCGACCGCGCAACTCACGTTCGAGAAATGCCGAGAGCGAGAAGATCGGGGGGCGGATGCGCCAGCGTGAAGGCCCGTTTCCTTACGGGTCGACGCAGCGCGACGCGCGGGCCGAGAGGCGACCGCGCACTTCCGTCGAGGCGGAGAAGGAAAAGTGCCAGCGCGCCCACCGCGAGGGCGACAAAAACACACCCAATAGCCATCACCATTCCGGGGTCATGAACAGGCAGGCTCTCGTCGGTGCAGCCGAGGCACGTCACCGACGACGACTCAGCGATCGCTGGTGTCATTCCCGCCGCCGCCGTGCCGGCATGGTACACACTGACATCCATCATGACGCTGTCCGCGCCGACGGATGCGACCACGAGATCCACGGGTTCTGCGCCACTCGCCGAGTGCGCGCTCATCGATACACCCGACAGCACGAAGCTGACGAGCGCTGTCGCGAGCAGCCATTGGCGAATCACTCAGTACCTCCGGGGGGTACTATGCCACACGAATCTCACGAGGCGCCGGGAACAGCGCATGCTGAGTGAAGAACGAGCGTTAGATGCCAATCCGCACGATGTAGTACGAGTCGGTCCACAGCGGCCGCACGCTAATCGACTTGCCCGGGTACGGAGCATCCAGAATCTGGCCG
>JBJOPU010000079.1:0-6560 GCA_046050505.1 Actinomycetota bacterium | reverse complement strand
GGGCGCTCGGTGCTGGTTGGGGGTGAGCGTCGCGCTCCTGAGGGCGTTGTGGGGGCGGATGCCCTGCTGGACGACGGCACCGCCGTCATGCCCCTCGTCCTCGCCGCCCGGGCGTCGCGCGCCCTCCGCAGCGCCCTCGCTGGCCGATTCATCCTCATCAGCGGCCGGGTGTGTGAGGTCGACGGCGCTCTGCACATCGAGCCGGAAGAAATCGCCGACCTGCGCATGCTGGCTCGAGACTGGGTTCGTCGGCGGTGAGATTCTTCTCATCTAACGGGCGCACGAGACTCGCGAGTCGATAATGGTGTGATGCAGCGATCCGCTCTCCCCCGGTTCTCGGTGCGGTCGCGCATTTTGGCCGTCATTCTCATTGTCACCGCGCTCGGGATGTCCGTGTCGGGCATCTCGGCCTACATCGTTCAGCGAGACCGCGTGATCGCGGGCCTCGATGCCGAGTTGCTCGCCTCGGTCGAGGCCGCTCGCGGAATCGTCACCGGCACCTCGAGCCCAACCGACAGCGAGTCCGATGACGGGGCAACGGTCGACGAGCTGCCCACAACGACCGCTCAAGCGCTCGACGACATTTTGTCGAGCATCGTGCCGGGTCGGCACGAAAGCAGCGTCGGCATCATCGACGGAGAAGCCCGCCTGGTGCCCGGTGTTGAGACAGCATTCGATCTGAACGACGATCCGGCGTTCATCGCTCGAGCGTGGCGAGAGGCATCGGCAGGTCAGGTCACCATCGGCACCGCGATTACGACCGTGGGCACACTCCGCTACGTGAGTGTCCCTGTTGTCATCGATGGCGATCCCGAGATCGGGGTTTATGTGACCGCTCTTGATGCGCAGCTCGCCGTCGATGAAGTGGGCGGTGCATTTCTGACGTACGCCTGGCTCGCCCTCGTGTCGCTCGCCGCGATTGGGGTCATCGGGTGGTTCGTTGCTGGCCGCCTGCTCTCGCCACTGCGTCGGCTCGCCGAAACGGCATCGCGCATCACCGCCGAAGACGTCACCGAGCGCATTCCGGTGAACGGGCGGGATGACGTGTCGGCCCTTACTGAGACCGTCAACGCCATGCTTGATCGCCTTAACGAAGCGCTCACGAGTCAGCGACAACTGCTTGACGACGTTCGACACGAACTCAAGACGCCCATCACGATTGTGCGTGGCCACCTTGAGTTGCTGGATGCAACAAAGCCCGACGACGTCGCTTCTGTGCGTGACATTGCCATCGATGAACTCGACCGTATGGCGGAGCTTGTCACCGACATCGACTCGCTCGCTCGTGTCGAACGACAGGCCGTTCTCACCGAACCGACGGATGTCGGTGACCTCACGCGTCTCGTGTTTAGCAAGATGCAGGCGATTCCCGGCCGAACCTGGATTCTCGAGCAAACAGCTGACGTGGTCGCGTCGTTGTCGGCATCGAGGTTGACGCAAGCGTGGCTGCAATTGGCCGACAACGCGACAAAGTATTCGCCCGAGGGGTCAAGCATCCGCGTCGGCAGCACGACGTACTCCCGCACGGTGGAGTTCTGGGTAGCCGACGAAGGCCCGGGAATTCCGCCCGGCTCTGAGAAGCGCATCTTCGAACGCTTCGGCCGTGCTGACACCGGTCGAGGTATTGCCGGCTCGGGGCTCGGCCTTCCCATCGTCGCCGCCATTGCCCGCGCTCACGGCGGATACGTGAGTCTCGACAGTTCGCCCGCTGGCGCGCGGTTCGGAATCGTTGTGCCGACGCTCGACGCAGCTGCTGCCCCACCGCCGCCCGCCGCCGGGTTCGATGAGGCGGACACAACCACCAGTGTCATGAGCCCCGCAACCAGCCCCTCGAGGAGCCCTGAGTGACCAGCATTTTGATCGTCGAAGACGAGAAGCGTATTTCGTCATTCATCGAGAAAGGCCTCGCTGCCGCCGGCTACTCGCCCACCGTCGTCGAAAACGGGCTCGACGCTCTCGACTATGTCGCGACGGGTTCGTTCGACCTCGTACTCCTCGACGTGGGGCTGCCGGGCCTCGATGGATTCGAGGTGCTGAGCCGCTTGCGAACCCGCGGAGAGACCATGCCCATCATCATGCTGACAGCGCGCACGAGCGTGGATGACACGGTCGCGGGCCTCGACGGAGGCGCTAACGACTATCTGCCGAAGCCCTTCAAGTTTGATGAACTGGTCGCGCGCATCCGTCTTCGACTTCGAGAGTCAACCCAGCAAACCGTGGTGGAGTCAGTTCTCGCGTATGGAGAGGTCACGCTCGACCTCAAGACCCGTCGAGTGTCGGTCGGCGGCCGCTCGCTCGATCTGTCGGCGCGCGAGTTCGCCCTTGCAGAGCAGTTCTTGCGGCACCCCGAACAAGTGTTGTCACGTGAGCAGCTGCTGAGCCGAGTGTGGGGCTTCGACTTTGATCCCGGATCAAATGTCGTCGATGTCTACGTGCGCTACTTGCGGGCAAAGATCGGCGCTGACCGCATCGAGACCGTGCGCGGAATGGGTTACCGCCTCGTCTGACGAGACGGAGGCTCAGCCAAACGTGGTCAACAGGTCACGCCCGTCGCCAGCACACACGCGCGACTAGTCGTCGGTCTCGTCGTCAGAGCCAGAACCACTCGAGCCACGTGACGAACCGGATGAGTCGTCGTCACTCTCAGGAGCGCTCGGCGCCGAGTCATCCGCAGTTGCCGCCGGTCGCGGTGCAACCGGCTGCGGCGACGACGGCGCAACCGGTTCAGCGCTGGGTGACGACACCGGAGCCGACGAGCTCGAGGGCGTGGGCACGGGGGTAATGGCGCCATCAATGGAATCGTTGCTCGCGCCGTCGCTCGGCACCGTGGAAATGGGCGGAACGTCCGCTGCCGTCGTCACATCAACCAGCGGCATCGCAGATGCAACCCCTATCGCCCCGGAGGCAATCACCCCCACGCTCAGCGCGGATACGGCGGTCACCGCGATCCATGTGGGTGTCGGTGTCATCACATTCTTCTCTCGTCGGTGGCGTCAGGCGCGTGTCGTCGGTGGTGAATTCAGTCTGCCGGTTCACACGCCCCAACGCGATAGCCCCCGATGAGAGTGCTCTCATCAGGGGCTATCGTGCAGGCGCCGGCCGAAGGTTGCCGCAGGAGTCCGCGGCGCGTGCGGCCGTAAACGACGCTTAGTCGTTGTCGTTGTCGTCGACCGAGTTGTCGTCGACCGAGTTGTCGTCGACCGAGTTGTCGTCGTCGTCGGCGTCGTCCGAGTCGTCGACGTCGAGGTCGTCGTCAACCGAGGCGGGGCTCGCCGGGGTCTCAACCGAGGCGGGGCTCAGCGGCGAGGCGGGCGTCTGCGGAGTGACGGGGCTGTCCGCCGAAACGGGCGAGGCCGGCGACGGAGTCGCAGGCGTCGAGGTCGACGTCGGCGACGAGATGCTGTCGCTGTCGACCCGGAAGTCGAGCTCGATGCGGTCGTCACCACCGGTCAGAGTGCCGATGCCCGGCACCGAGAGACCCGTCGCGTTCTCGATGAGCGGCATGGCGTTGGCCACGCTTGCTGCGCCACCCGCGACCACGCCGAGGCTCAGTGCGGAAGCCGCACCAATGGCGATCCAGTTCTTGCTTTCCATGATGTTCCTCCTTCTGCAGACCCCTGTGGTCTGCGTCGATGAGGTAACTCTCGCGAGACGCGATGAGATCACCAGGAGGATGCGGTGAGAGGTCTCTCATCGGCATTGACCACGCGTTGGGCACGTTCGATGAGAGCGGTCGCGCCCCCAGAACCTGCGGCAGATCGCGACAGTGCGTGCCCGAGCAGTTGTGTCGCCGCTATGGCGTGGGCACGATCGACGTACCCCGTTTCGGCCGAACGGAACCACCGGCGACGCCAGCCATCCGCCAGCACCGACGCGCGGCGCGCCCGAACCGTGGCGCGGCTACCGCCATCGTGCACGACCGTCGCGATGAGGTGGGCGTAGAGGGCAGCAGCATCATCGGCCGGATCTCCCCACCCTGACGTGTCGATGTCGAGCACCCCCGAGATCACCGTCGGGCGAAGCGGGTCGACCAGCAATTGAGCGAGATGCAAGTCACCGTGGACCGTGCGGGAGGGGGGCGGCGATCCGCCAGCCGCAAACCGTTGAGAAATGGTGCGCACCGTACGTTCAATCAATCCGTCATGGGCCGGCATCTGCTCGATGAGACGCTCTTCGTACCAATCGACGCGCCGAACGAGGGATGCGCGAGCCGACGACACCGACGGCACGCGGGCGATGGTGTCACCCAGGGCTTCGATGTGGTCGAGAAGGGCATCCGGTCGCTCGACGCGATCAAGCACTCCGATGAGCTCCGAGCCCATCAGCGCCTCGAGCGCGACGAGCCCTTCTTCACTCCAGCCCAATACCGCGGGCACGGGCAGGCCAGCTTCTCGCCACAGGGTATGGCGCGCCTGCAAGGGCTGAGCAGCAGGGGGGCGCACGACCTTGAGAAAGTATGCGGTGCTTCTCGTGTCGACCCTGACAACCGCGCGTTTTCCCGGGCGGTACGCGGCCAGACTCACGCGCAGGCCGTCGACCGGCAAGCCCAGTCGCGCGAGCACGACACCCGCTGCTTCGGCGTACACCGCCGTGCGAAGCGCGGGCAACGCCGGGTCAGCCGGATATACCCATACGTCGACGCGCTCGCCCGTCGCCGGGTTGCTCAGTGCGAGAACACCGGGGCGCGTGACCTCGGGAGGCGAGGTCTCGACGAACACGGTGTGATCAGCGGTCGACCCCGCAGCATCACGCAGCGTCACCCGGTAGCCGTGGGTGAAGCCATTGCCGGTCGGTTCAACTTGAAGCGGCTGGGCGTCGACGAGCGACGCATCGAGCGACGTTGCAACAGCGGCAAGCACATCGCGGTGCAAGAGTCGGTCGCTCGAAGGTGGCACCCCTCCATTGTTGTGGGTCTCGCCTGAGAAGGGCGCCGGTGTGCGGCGCGTCGAGCATGCCGGATCGATGTGGGCGGCACCGTAGACGCGCACTCGGTAGGCGGGGGCTCACGCGGCAGCGTGGAGGGGGTACACATGAGTCCCCCGAAATGGGGACCGAATGATCCTTCCGCCTTCTCGCCTTCCCGCGCGACGAGGCGTACTCTGAAAGCACGACCATTCCCCCAGGTCACAACCCGAATACGGCTCTCACCCATCGAGCCGCGTTCCGCGAAACCCGACAGGAACAGTGATTCAGATGATCGCTCTCGTGATCACGGCCGTCGCACTCACGCTCGTTGGGGCTGTGGTTATCAGCCTTGAACGGCACCGTCGCTTGACTCCCATCACCGCATTGATCACGGGTCTCGGCGCTCTTGCCGTCGTGATTGGCGCCATCACCGCCACGACGGTGTCGATTCTGCCCGCCGAGGCAGAGGTCGTGCCCCGCGGTGTGACGACGAACCAGCTGCCCGAACGCGTCGCCGACGTCGACCTTCCGACGCTTTAGTCAACGTCAGCTAGTGCTCGGGGCGACTGCCCCCAGCACTTGAGACCGCAGTCGACAAAGGGTGCACTCTCGCCCGATGCATCGCGCCGCACGGCAAGCACTCGGTCGAGTGACGCGTCGATGCGGGCTCCGTCGAGTCGACCATCAGCGAGCGCCGCGGCGAGTTCTGAAATCAAGAACTCCAGATCAACACCGACTGTCGATGGATCCCCCGGCAACACGAAGAGCACCACGTCGTTGCCGGCCGCGAGGGCGCTGATCGCATTCGTCGTGGGGTCGGCGTAGGCGGCCACGCCCGATGCTTGAAGCATGAGCAGATCATCCGTCACGATGACGCCCTCGAATCCCATCTCGGAGCGCAGGATGTCGATCCACGTTGATGACAGCGAGGCAGGCATCGGGCTGACCTGATCGAATTGCAAGTGGCCCATCATGACCAGCCCGGCGCCCGCATCGATGCCCGCCTGAAACGGTATGGCGTGGGTCGCACGCCACGTCTCGAGCGAAATGCTGGAGCGCGGGATGCTCACATGCGAGTCATCCGGGCTCGCACCGTGCCCGGGAAAATGCTTGAGGGTCGACAGCACGACGCCCATTTCGCCTCGCACCGCTGCGGCGACCCGCTCCGCTGCCGCGGCGGGTGTCTCGCCGAGCGTGCGCGGGCGAATGAACGACGACCGGTCTGGCGTCACGTCAGCAACGATGCCGAAGTTGATCATGACGCCCGCTGACGCGACGAGTGCCGACCGAGTCGAAAAGGCTTGCTCGGTTGCCGCTGGGTCCAGCGCCCACAAGTCGCGTGCCGCGAGAGCTCGATCGTCACTGAGCCGACGAACCGTGCCACCCTCTTGATCGATGGCGGTGAGTACCGGCAATCCGGGGTCACCGCTGAGGCCAGCCGTGAGCGCCGCAACGCTCGACGCGGGGCCCGACACGTTGTCTCCCATCACGATCACACCGCCGAGGCCGTGCGCATCGATGACCGTGCGAATGCTGCCCGCATCGGTTCCCGGAACGTGGATCATGATGAGCGCTGCAAGCTTCTGCTCGGGCGTCATCGACGCGATGCGCTGTTCTCGATAGACCGCATCGACATCGAGCGGGGCGGGCGCCCC
>JBJOPU010000078.1:0-6613 GCA_046050505.1 Actinomycetota bacterium | reverse complement strand
GGGCGAACGCGGGGCGAGCGCGGGTCGGGCAGAGCAAGCGCGTCGAGATCAGCGCGCAGCGAACATCGGCCCGCGCAGGGCGCGCGACCAGGCGCAGCGAATACCCTGGAGGGGTGACTTCTCCAGCTGCAGCTGCTGCTTCGCCCACTCCGGCCGGGCACGCCTCGGCAGCGGCGTCGAGCGTGGCGTTTTCGAGCGACGAGCTTGCGAGCATCCGGTCGCAGTTTCCGATTCTGGGCCGCGAGGTCAATGGGCACCCGCTCGCCTACCTTGACTCGGCCGCGACGGCGCAAAAGCCGTTGCGCGTGATCGAGGCCGAGGGTGCCTTCTACCGCGAGTCGAACGCGGCCGTACATCGCGGAGCCCACACGCTCGCCGGCGAGGCGACCGAGCTGTACGAAGATGCCCGCCGCACCGTCGCCGACTTTCTCGCCGTCGACGAGAACGAGGTCGTTTTCACGAGCCACGCGACCGAAGCTCTGAACCTCGTCGCCTACGCGCTGGGTACGGCGAGCATCGGTCGCGGGGCAGGTGCGAGCGCGGCGGCCGCCCCCTACGGATTGCACGCCGGCGACGAGATCGTCGTCACCGAGCTCGAGCACCACGCCAACCTGATTCCGTGGCAAGAACTTGCGGCGCGCACGGGAGCAACCCTGCGCTACATCCCCGTGCTCGACGACGGATCGCTCGACCTCGATGCCGCAGCGCGCCTCATTGGCGAACGCACGCGCGTGCTCGCTCTCGCGCACGTGTCGAACGTGACGGGGGCGACTCTGCCGCTCGACCTGCTCGTGCCGCTCGCGCGGGCCGCGGGCGCGCTCGTGGTGCTCGACGCGTGCCAAGCGGCACCGCACCTCGCCCTGCACCCGCGCGAACTCGACGTCGACATCGCCGTCTTCAGCGGCCACAAGCTCTATGGCCCCACAGGCATCGGTGTGCTCTACGGCCGCGCCGAGCTGCTCAACGCCCTGCCGCCGTTCCTCTACGGCGGCTCGATGATCACGACCGTCACGATGGAACGCGCCGACTACCTGCCCGCGCCGCAGCGCTTCGAGCCCGGCACGCCGCGCATCGCGCAAGCGATTGGGCTCGCCGAAGCCGTGCGCTTCGTGAGCGAACTCGGGCTCGACCGCATCGCCGCGAGCGAGCACGCCCTGACCCAGCGCATGCTCGAGGGGCTCGCGCGCATCCCGAACATCCGGGTGCTCGGTGCTCCGAGCCCGGCACCGCGCGTCGGCCTCGCGAGCATCGTCGTCGATGGCGTGCACGCGCACGACGCCGGGCAGGTGCTCGATGAAGCGGGCATCGCGGCGCGCGTTGGGCACCACTGCGCCCAACCCTTGCACCGACGCTTCGGGGTCACGGCGAGCCTGCGGCTCAGTCTCGGCGTGCACTCGACGGCCGACGAGGTTGATCGCGCGCTCGCGGCCGTCGCGAGCATCCGCCCCTTCTTTGGGCTCAGTGAAGGAGCGACGTCGTGAGCGGCCTCGAGCAGCTGTATCAGCAGATCATCATCGACCACTCGAAGCACCCGCACGGCGTGGGCCTCGATGCGGGGGAGGAGACGAGCCACCAGCGCAACCCCGTGTGTGGCGACGAAATCACGCTCGCCCTGCGGTGGGATGCCGACGGCGTGCACATCGACGCGGTCGCGTGGGAAGGTGCCGGCTGCTCGATCTCGCAAGCGAGTGCGTCACTCTTGGCGACTCTCGCCGAAGAGTCGGCCGAGCAGGGCTCCGCGTGGACACCCGACGAACTGACGGCGCTCATCGAGGAGTTTCGTGAGGCTCTGCGGTCGCGCGGCGCGACTCCCCTCGACGAAGAGCGATTCGGCGACGCGGCTGCCCTGAGTGGAGTCTCGAAGTATGTCGCGCGCGTCAAGTGCGCGATGCTCGCGTGGGTTGCGGCAGAAGACCTGTTGCAGCGCCGCGGTGGCGCGGTCGCCTAAACCCGCTCGAGAACCCAGAGTGGAATAACCCGCTCGGTCTTCTCTTGGTACGCCGCGTAGTCGGGCCACACCGAGCACGCGCGATCCCACCAGAGGGCGCGTTCGTCGCCCTCGAGCACGCGCGCCCGATAGTCATGCTTCTCGCTCATGTCGTGGAGTTCACACAGCGGGTGGGCGAGCAGGTTGTAGTGCCACACGGGGTTGTCGGGTGCGCCGCCCTTCGAGGCGACCACAACGTAGTCGCCGTCGTGCTCGACGCGCATGAGGGCGGTCTTGCGCAGCATCCCAGTCTTCGCGCCCAGCGTGGTGAGCACGATGATGCGTCGCCCACGCAGGTCGTTGCCCTCGACGCCGTTCGTGCGTTCATAGAGCTCGGCTTGCTCGCGCGCCCAGGGCGACGTGCTCGGTGCGTACTCTCCGGTTAGCGGCATGTCACGAGGCTAACCCCCTTGCACTTGGCGTGTCGCGCCCGCACCCCGTAATGTCGGCGTTCGAACGTATGTTCGACTAGATCCCGTCAGAACTGCGCCGGGCCGGAGCGCGCGCAACCACGAAGGCGAGACAGCCGTGCCGGCTCGCGCTCACAGCACCCCCGACCCCGAAAGCACCACGCAGCCCGACGCCGTGGCGATCGTGTGGGCCGACACCGACGGCCGCCCCACGCGTCTCGTCTGGGCCGGAACCCGCTGGCGCGTTACCGATAAGCCCACCGTCATCACCGAGCCGGTCTCGTGGTGGCGTCGCCTTGACGTGGATGCTCAGGCCCTCTCGATGGCCCCTCGCACGTGCACGGGCTGGCGTTTTCAGGCCACGGCAGACGACGGCCGTAGCTGCGTGCTCGACGTGCGCGACGAGGGTGACCCCGCTCGCTGGTTCGTCGTGAAGGTCTACGACTGAGAGCCCCCAGCTGCCGCGCGCTCATTCGCCTGGTGGCGCCGCACGATCGCGCGCACGATCACGAGCACCACGACCCCGATGAGGGCGAACGTCACGAGCCACGGCAGTAGTACGCCGAACACGACGAGCAGCCCCGAACCGAACGTGACAAGCGCCTGCCATCCAGCGAGCAACCCCGTGAGGAAGGTGTCGGGCTCGTCGACAGGGGCCACTTCTTCTGAGCCGAGCGTGAGGGTCAGGGTCGAGAGCCCCACCTGGTCGGCGTAGTAGCGCTGCTGTGACTCCAGGCTCTCGAGTTCGGCTTGCCGCTGGCTGATGGCCGACTCGAGGTCGATCAGGTCGTCAACCGTGCTGGCCGCGTCTTGCAGGGCGAGCAGTCGCGTGATCGACGAGCGCAGCGCTGTGGCGCGGGCGTCGATGTCTTGCACTTCGCGCGTCACATCGGTCGAGCTCAATTGCAGTTCTTCGAGTTCACCCAGTGCCTTGAGCTTCTCGAGGGTTGCGGTCAGGCGGTCGGCCGGAATACGCAGCACGAGTTCGGCGCCCCCGGCATCCTTCGCGTCACCGAAGGTTCGCGGCGCGAACTCTTGGCGGCCGTCAACGCGTCCGCCCGCGGCCTCGACGATCGCGACGGCGTCGCTCGCGGCCTCAGAGGGTGCTTCCACGGTCAGGTACAGGGTCCCCACGGTGATCACCGAGCGGTTGTCAGCGCCGACCTGGCTCGCCAGATCGCCGTCCGATGAGCCGCCCACCGCTTCCGATTCGATCGATTCGGGCGCGCCGAGCTGCGGCAAGCCGCCCGAGTCGCTGGCGGATTCTTGGCTGCCGGCGGCCGCGCATCCACTGAGCAAGAGAGCCGTGAGGGCGAGGGCCGGAATCGTCGTGAGCAATCGTGAGGTGCGCATGGCGCTCACGCTAGACCGGAAGAAGTCGCGCCCACTACCCAACGTTTTGTGCTGAAACGCGATTGTGACCTGCGCGCTTGCTTGCACGACGCTGTGCCTCTGCCGAGAGAACCCAGAGCGACTGGCGGGAAGCCTGTTTCACACGTTGCGGCACGCCTACAGTCAAAACATTCCGACGCGACTAGGGGTGGACGCGGAGGGCGAGGGGGTCGGCTCAGCCGGCCCCCTTCTTTTCTGCCCTTTCGCGACGAATCCGCCATACTCAGCGCATGGCCTGGTGGCGGTGGTGGCGTGCGGATGCCCCACTCTTGTCGATCACCCGCGACACCGGTTCTGGCCCGGTCGTCATCATGATCCACGGCATCGCGTCGTCGTCGGTGACGTTTCACCACCTTGTACCTCTGCTCGAGTCGACCCATCGGTGCATCACCATCGACATTCTCGGGTTTGGGGATTCCCCGCAGCCCGAGGGCGCCACCTACACGCTCGATGAGCAGGCTGCAGCGCTTGATCGCACGATTCGCCGTCTGGGCCTGCGCGAGCCGTTCACGCTCGTGGGCCACTCGCTCGGCAGCCTCATCGCGGCGCGGTACGCGACAACGCACCACCGAGAGCTCGATCGGCTCGTGCTCGTGAGCTCACCCATCTATTTGCCGCCCGCTGTGCTCGGCGACCGCCTCGATCGCGCGAGCATGGGCGCCTACTTCTCGGTCTATGAATTCTTGCGCTCGAATCCGCGCTTCACGCAGCGCACCGCGGCGGCACTGGCCGCGATCGCGCCCATCAAGAACGTGCTTGAGCTGACGGAAAAGAACTGGGTGCCCTTCATGCTCTCGCTGCAAAACGCGATTGAGTCGCAGACGACGCTCGCTGATCTCGCGCGCGTGCGCGTGCCGATCGATCTCGTCTACGGCGCGCTCGATCCCTTTCTTGCGCCGGGCGGGCTGGCCATCGTGCAGCAGTTGCGACACGTACGCGCCATGCGCGTGTCGGGCGTCGCCCACATCATGCGGCCCAAACTTGCTCACGCGGTTGCTGCGGTCATCGCCTCGCCACCAGCGCCGTGGGGGGCGTCCAACGGAGAATAGGCTGGCGGCATGAAGACTTCGACTCTCGGTCGCACCGGCGCGACCGTCTCCTCCATTGGCCTCGGCACCTGGCAGCTGGGCGCCGACTGGGGAGACGTGAGCGAGGCGGATGCTCACGCGGTGCTCGACGCCGCCGTCGAGTCGGGCGTCACGATGTTCGACACGGCTGACGCCTACGGTGACGGCCGCAGCGAACAGCTCATTGCTACCTACCTCAAGCAGCGCCCCGACGCGAAGGTCTTCGTCGCCACGAAGATGGGCCGCCGCGTGCCGCAGACGGTCGAGAACTATTCGACCGAGAACTTCCGAGCCTGGAGCGACCGCAGCCGGCGCAACCTCGGGGTCGACACGCTCGATCTCGTGCAGTTACACTGCCCGCCCACTCCCGTCTACTCGATTGATCGTGTCTACGACGACCTCGACCAGTTGGTCGCCGAGGGCGTCATGAAGAACTACGGCGTCAGCGTCGAGACGGCCGAGGAGGCCCTCACGGCCATCGCTCGCCCGAACGTTGCAAGCGTGCAGATCGTGCTCAACGCCTTCCGTCTCAAGCCGCTCGACGCGGTGCTGCCGGCCGCGATTGCTGCCGGCGTGGGCATCATCGCGCGCGTGCCGCTCGCCTCGGGGCTGTTGAGCGGCCGCTACACGGCCGACACCGTCTTCGCCGAGAACGACCACCGCACCTACAACCGCGATGGCTCGCACTTTGACCAGGGAGAGACCTTCTCGGGCGTCGACTACGCCACGGGTGTTGAGGCCGCGGTCGAGTTCTCGGCACTCGCCGCCGAGCACGGCCTGCAGCCGGCCACCGCTGCCCTCGCGTGGCTCGCACAACTGCCCGGCGTGAGCACGGTGATTCCCGGGGCGCGGTCGGCCGATCAAGCGCGCGCCAACGCTGCCGCCGGCGAGGTCGCTGAGCTCGGCGCCGAGTTCCACGCTCGGGTCGTGGAGCTCTACGACCGCCGCATTCGCGCATCCGTTCACAACCGCTGGTAGCGAGCATCCGGTGACGGCGAACGACGGCACGGCATCCGGTCGAAAGGGACTCGGCCGCACGTTTGCGACCGTGTTTACGGCCAACCTCGCGTCGAGCCTCGGTGACGGCATCGCCCGCACGGCCTCGCCGTTGCTCGCAGCGCGGCTCACTGATGACCCCTTGCTCATCGCGGGAATCGGCGCTGTCGCGATGCTGCCGTGGTTGTTCTTCGCGGTGCCTTCGGGCGTGCTCGTTGACCGCATGGATCGCCGGCAGGCTCTCGCCCTCGCGGCAGGCGTGCGAACGGCGCTCGCGGTCGTGCTCGTCGTGCTCGTGGCGATAAACGCGCTCACGATCTGGTGGCTCTACCTCGTGATCTTCATCTATGGGGTGTGCGAGACGCTCTATGACGGGGCTATTCGCGCGGTCGTGCCGAGCGTCGTGCCGAAGAAAGATCTGCCGCGCGCCAACGCGCGCATCGAAGGTGCCGAACTCGTCGTGCAGAATTTTGCCGCCGCACCCCTTACGTCGGCACTCTTTGCCGTGGCCGTGCTGATTCCGATCGGCGGGCTCGTGGCCGCCTTTGGGCTCGCGGCGTTGCTCGCGGTGCTGTTGCCCGCCGTGGCTTCGGGCCGACAGTTCCACGCGGCGGTCGCGACCGGCGAGGTCGCCGAAGTCGTGCCCTTCCGCCGCCAACTCGTCGACGGGTGGCACTTCATCATGGGCAACCGCATGTTGCGCACGCTGTGGTTCTTCAGCATCCCCGTGGCGATCTTGTTCTCGGCCTCAGGGGCGACGC
>JBJOPU010000077.1:0-6643 GCA_046050505.1 Actinomycetota bacterium | reverse complement strand
AAAACTGGAACGTCTTCGACAGCGACATCTTGCGCTGGCACAGCGACGTCGGTCGCGGCGACGAGATCATGCGCAACCTCGTCGAAGTGCGCCAGATCATGGAGCCCGCCGCCGCGCGCCTCGCAGCTGGCCGCGCCTCGATGGACGACCTACGCCGCATGGACGACGCCCTGCACGACATGGTCGCCAACGCCCAGAACCGCGAAGGCTATGCCCACGCCGACGTCGAGTTTCACCTCGCCGTCTACGCCGCCTCGCACAACGTGCTGTTGCGGCAATTCGGCAGCGTCGTCGCCGACGTCATGTATTCCTCGTTCACGATTCAGCAAGCCATCGCGGCCGACGACGAGGTCTTTCACGAAGACGCCGAAACGCACGCCGCGGTTTTTCGCGCCATCAACGCGAGCAACGGCGAGAAAG
Source organism: Actinomycetota bacterium (assembly GCA_046050505.1). Classification (GTDB taxonomy): domain Bacteria; phylum Actinomycetota; class Actinomycetes; order Actinomycetales; family Microbacteriaceae; genus Microcella. The sequence continues at coordinate 6,223 of JBJOPU010000077.1, read as the reverse complement.
CCGCCGAGGCCATGCTGCACGTCGTCGGCCGCGATTCTCACAGCCGGTGATCGGCCCCGCAGCCCTGATGGCAAAAGCTGCGGGCGGGCACTATCCGGTTAGGCATCGGCCTGCTGCACCATGTCAGCCCGACTCGGCGTCAAGGCTGTCGTGCTCTCGATCGTCCGCGGTTCGCTCGGCGAGTGAGCGCCGCACAGCCGGCGCGAGCACGACCGTCGCGATCACGGCGAGCACGATGAGCACCACCACGAGCACGCCGCCGGTGAGGATCGCAATCGAGACGGGATCAATCACCTAGCGCCCCATCTTGCTGAGCTGCGCTACGACCTGCCGCGCAATGTTGCGACCCGCGCGGTTGGCGCCGATCGTCGAAGCGGCGGGGCCGTAACCCGCGAAGAACACCCGCGGGTCGCGTCCAGAACGGTAACTGTCAACCGACACGCCACCCTCCTTCTCGCGCAGTTTGAGCGAAGCGAGGTGGCGCAGCTCGGGGCGAAAACCGGTGGCCCAAATGATGGCGTCGGCGGGCTGGCGGTATCCGTTGCTCCAGACCACAGCATCCGGCTCAATGCGGTCGAACATGGGGCGAAAGTCGAGCACGCCGCGATCGAGGGCCGCTTGGATGCGCCGCGTGCGCGGCACACCCGTTCCCGAGACGATGCTCGGCAGGGCGCGGCCCGCCCGCGCCGCCTCGTCTTGCTCGGCGACGGCCTTCTCGCGGGCTTCGAGGCTGAGGTCGACCTCGTCGATGAACTCGGGCCGGCGACGAGTAACCCACGTGATGCTCGCGGCGATGCCCTCGAGCTCGAGAATGAAGCCGATCGCGCTCGTGCCCGCGCCCACGACCACGACGTTCTGGCCCGCGAAGTCCTCAGCAGCCACGTAGTCACCCGTGTGCACCTGACGGCCGGCAAAGCTGTCACGGCCCGGGTACCAGGGCACGAAGGGTGAGCCCCAGGTTCCCGTCGCGTTGACGATCGTCGAGGTGCCGAGCTCGAGCGGCCCGTTCTCGGTCGTCAGGGTCACGAGCAGGTCGCCGCCGAGGTCTTCGACCTGCGTCACCGTCGCGGGCCGCACCACTTGCAGCCCAAAGTGCTCTTCGTATTGGCGGTAGTAGTCGGCCACAACATCGCGCGCCGGAGCGTGGTGGTCGGCCGTCGTGAAGCTCAGGCCCAGCTCATCCATGCCCGGCAGATCGTTGACGCGGTGAGCCGAGCCCAGTCGCAGAGCCTCCCAGCGAAACTGCCAGGCGCCGCCTGTGCCCGGCCCGCGGTCGAGAAGCACGAATTCTTGGCCCGCTTCGAGGCCGAGGCGCTTGAGGTAGTACGCCACCGAAAGCCCCGCTTGACCCGCCCCGATGACCACGCAGGAGGTCGTCAGGTCAGGTTGCGTCACGCCGCCAAGGCTACCGGGTGTGCGGGATGCTGCGGCATGGTCTCCGAGGCAGTGACGCGGGGGTGCGTGCTAAACTTCCGCACAGTTTTTCTCCCGTCTCGACTCGGCATTCTGGGGTTCTCCCTAGCTCACCCGACAACACACTGTGAGGGGGTCACGCATGGGGCGCGGCCGACAGAAGGCAAAGCACACCAAGGTGGCGCGAGAGTTGAAGTACTTCACTCCCGACACCAACCTCACTGCGCTCGAACGCGAACTCGCTGCGGCGGCACACGCCGACGAGTACGAAGACAAGTGGGCGCACCTCGTTGACGACGACGAAGACGACGACGTCGAGGACGACGACGACGAGGCGAACCCCGCGGCTCAGACCGCGTAGTGAGGCGTAGCTCTTCACTTCCACGATCAAAAGGCCTACCTTGTGGGCATGACAGACCTCGTCGCGTTCTACAAAGACTTGCACCAACACCCCGAACTCTCTTTTGAAGAACGTCGAACCGCTCAGGCGGTGCATCGCGTGTTGGCAGCTACCGGCGCGTCTATTCGAGAGGGCGTAGGAAAGACAGGTCTTGTTGTAACGCTCGAGAACGGGCCTGGTCCGGTGGTGTGGCTGCGCGCAGACATGGATGCCTTACCCCTCGAGGAGAAGACTGGTCTTGACTACGCGAGCACGGTCGGTGGCGCGAGCGCCGTCATGCACGCATGCGGACACGACATGCACGTGACCTGGCTTGTTGGGGCCGTTGAGCAATTAGCTGCGACGACGGCGGAATGGTCGGGTACGGTCGTCGCGATATTCCAGCCAGCCGAAGAGGTCGCGCAAGGCGCACAGGCCATGGTTGATGACGGTCTGGTCGCGCTCGCGCCGCACCCCGATGTAGTGCTCGGCCAACATGTGAGCCCTTTGCCCGCAGGTTCGATCAGCGTGACGTCCGGCGCTGCAATGGCCGGAGTCGACGTCATGTCCGTGATGTTCCACGGACGAGGTGGCCACGGTTCACGCCCTGAAACGACCATTGACCCGGTGGTGACGGCTGCCTCGTTTGTCACGCGGCTACAGTCCATCGTTTCGCGCAACGTTCCACCGGGAAGCCTTGCCGTTGTCACGGCAGGAATGTTGCAGGCAGGCACCAAGAGCAACATCATTCCCGACGAATCACTTGTCGGAATATCGATGCGATCGGTCGACCCGGCCGTGAGAACTACCATGATGAACGGTGTCAGTCGCCTTGCTCGGGGCGAAGCTATTGCCGCAGGTATGGTTCACGAACCAACCGTCGAACTGACGGAATCCGCGGCGCCCACAGTCAATGATCCCGAGTCGGCAGAGCGAGTGCGCGCCGCGTTCGCTCGACACTTCGGCGACAAGCAAGTCGTCGACCTCGGAACAGTTTCCGGAAGTGAAGACGTAGCCGTGTTGGCAAAGGCGGCTCAAGCGCCCCTGGTGTTTTGGATCACCGGAGGTAGCGATCCCGCAGCCTTCGCCGCTGCCGAAGAAGCTGGCACCGTCGATGAAACGGTTCCGAGCAATCACTCGCCATATTTCGCGCCCGTGCTCGACCCAACGATTCGCGTGGGGGTCGATTCACTAGTCATTGCCGCTCGTGAGTGGCTTTCCCCCGCAACTAGCTAGCGAGATACGTGCCGACGAGCTTCACGGCTCCGCCGTTGACGCCCTTGGCGCCCTGCTCGAAGCCCGCGAGGTCGTGGGGAGCCGTGGAGACGCGGCCGACGACCCACGCGGGAACGCCACGGCTCTCGAGCGCGCGGATGACCGAACTCGCGGTGTCATGGGCAACCACGGCGAGCATCCCGAGACCGAGGTTCCACGTGCCCTCGGTTGATTCGAGGCTGTCACCCGCGAGGTCGGCGAGCACGCGGAAGACCGCGGGCGGGCTCCACGATCCCCGGTCGACCTCGACCCAGCTGCCGACGGGCAGCACGCGCGCGAGGTTCGCGGCGATGCCGCCGCCCGTCACGTGGCTGAGGGCGTGGATGGCTCCGGGCAACTCTGCGAGAACGTCGAGCAGCGGCGCGGTGTAGAGCGCGGTGGGGGTCAGCAGGGTCTGGCCGACGACGCCGCCGAACTCGGGCAGTTCGTCGTGGTACCCGATCGAGCGCGAGGCAAGAATGTGCCGCACGAGCGAGAAGCCGTTCGAGTGCAGGCCGCTCGACGCCATCGCGACGACCACGTCGCCGTTGTGCACGCGCTCGGGCCCCAGCACCTCGTCGGCCTCGACCACGCCGACCGCGGCGCCCGCGACGTCGTAGTCGTCGGGGCCGAGCAAGCCGGGGTGTTCGGCGGTTTCACCGCCGACAAGCGCGGTGCCCGTGGCGGCGCACGCCTCGGCGATGCCGCGCACGATGTCGGCGATGCGCTGGGGGTGAACCTTGCCGCACGCGATGTAGTCGGTCATGAAAATCGGCTTGGCGCCCACCACGACGATGTCGTCAACGACCATCGCCACGAGGTCTTGACCGATCGTGTCGTGGATGTCGAGAGCCTGCGCGATCGCAACCTTCGTGCCGACGCCGTCGGTGCTCGTGGCCAGCAGCGGGCGCCGATAGCCGAGCAAGGCGCTCGCATCGAAGAGGCCCGCGAAGCCACCGACGCCGCCGAGAACCTCGGGGCCGTGCGTGGCGCCGACGGAGGCCTTCATGAGCTCGACCGCCCGGTCGCCCGCGGCCGTATCGACTCCGGCTGCGGCGTAGGAATTTGTCATTCGTTCATCCGTTCCGCGGTCTGACAGACTGGCCTGCGTCACCGTCAACCTTACGGTCTGGAGCGCCCTCCGCATGTGCGGCATCGTCGGTCTCGTCTCATCGAGTCCCGTCAACCAACAGGTCTACGACGCCCTGGCGCTTCTGCAGCACCGCGGGCAAGATTCCACGGGCATCGCCACCGCCGAAGGGCGCGTGCTGCACATGGCCAAGGCAAAGGGGCAGGTGCGCGAGGCCTACCGCACGCGAGACATGCGCAGCCTGCTGGGCACCATGGGCCTGGGGCACGTTCGGTATGCCACCCGTGGCTCAGCATCTAGCGAAGAAGAGGCGCAGCCGTTCTATGTGAACGCGCCCTACGGCATCATCCTCGTGCACAACGGCAACCTCACGAACACGCGTGAATTGACGCGCGAACTCTTCGAGGTCGACCGCCGCCACCTCAACACCAACAGCGACACCGAGCTGCTCGTGAACGTTCTCGCGCACGAACTGCAGGCCCAGGTGTCGGGCGCCGACCTTGACCCCGACCAGGTCTTTGCTGCCATCAGCCGGCTGCACGAGCGCGTCGAAGGCTCGTACGCCGCCATCGCGCTCATCGCCGGTCATGGCCTGCTCGCGTTCCGCGACCCGTTCGGCATTCGCCCGCTCATTCTGGGCCGCCGCACCACGGGCCTCACAGGTGACGAGTGGGTTGTCGCGAGTGAATCGCTCGTGCTCGAAGCGGCGGGCTACGAGGTCGTGCGCGATGTCGCGCCCGGTGAAGCCGTGTTCATTTCGGCCTCGGGCGAGATGGTGTCGAAGCAGTGTGCCGCGAACCCACGCCTGATTCCGTGCTCGTTCGAATACGTCTATCTCGCTCGACCCGACTCGGTCATGAACGGCATTTCGGTCTACGAAGCCCGCTTGCGTCTCGGTGACCGCCTCGCCGACACGATCGCGCAGTACACGCCGCGCGGTGACATCGACGTCGTCATGCCGATTCCCGACTCGTCGCGGCCCGCCGCCATGCAGGTAGCGCAGAAACTCGGCATCGAATACCGCGAAGGCTTCTACAAGAACCGCTACGTCGGGCGCACCTTCATCATGCCCGGGCAGGCCGAGCGCAAGAAGAGCGTCAAGCAGAAGCTCAATGCGATGTCGAGTGAGTTCGCGGGCAAGAACATCCTCATCGTGGACGACTCGATCGTGCGCGGTACGACTTCGAAAGAGATCGTCGAAATGGCCCGCGCTGCGGGCGCCAACAAGGTCACCTTCACCTCGGCCGCGCCGCCCGTGCGCTACCCGCACGTGTACGGCATCAACATGCCGACGCGGCGCGAGCTCATCGCGCACGGCCGCAAGATTCCCGAGATCAACACCGAACTCGGCAGCGACTACTTGATCTACCAAGAGGTTGCCGACATGCAGGCCGCCATTATCGAGGGCAGCGACATCGAGTCGCTCGAGATGAGTTGCTTCACGGGCGACTACGTCACGGGCACCGTGAGCCCCGAGTATCTGCGCTGGGTCGAGCAGAACCAGCTGAGCTAGCTCGCGTCGCCCTCGAGCTCGCCCCCGGGCGCGCTGGGGTTCGTCGATATGCTTGACGCGTGCCCACCACACAACTCGCCCTCTTGCTGGCCCTCATTGCTCTTCCGCTCGTGGCCTCCGGATGCGTGTCGAGCACTCCGGACGCCGTCGACTCCACCCCAACACCGAGTGAGACGCACGACGAAGAACCAGCAACGACGGAAGCCATTGTGAACAACTGGGTCGACCCTGGTGCCGTCACAACAGACGTGATTCCCATCGGTGACGGAGCATTCTCAACAGTTGCACCAGCGGTGGGCTCGGTGTTCTCGTGCACAGCAGCCAACCCCTCCGCTCCTGGCGCCCAGGCCGAGGGTCCGTGGATCACGGGAAACACCTGGAGCTTGACCGACAAGCTTTCAGTGCAAGGCGAGGTGTCTTGGCCCACCGCTGCATTCGACGTTCGCGTGGATGGAGACTTCCGGGTCATCACGACCAACAACCTCCCAGTCGACGACACGACAGGCACGTTCCCGATCGCGAACTCTGACCCGGCGCGGGCATTCGATCGCAATCCGAATTCCATCAGCGATAC
>JBJOPU010000076.1:0-6654 GCA_046050505.1 Actinomycetota bacterium | reverse complement strand
GTGCGGACCGCGCGCACCCCCACGGCCTCGAGCAGGGGAACCACTTCGGCGAGCATCGCGTAGAGCTCAATGAGCGGCGTCGCACCGAGCCCCGAGAGCATCACGATCGCGTCGCCCGCGGGCAGCCCGTCGGCCACGAGAGGGCCCACAAGCCGCTCGGCGATTTCAGGTGCGGGAGCCATCGTCTGGCGCGCCCGCCCGGGCTCCCCGTGAATGCCCACGCCCCACTCGATCTCATCGTGGGCGAGCTCAAAGGTCGGAACCCCCGCAGCGGGAACCGTCGCCGCGCTCAGCGCGACGCCCATCGAGCGGCCCGAGGCCGCGATGCGCGTGCCGAGCTCGTGCAGGGTGTCGAGGTCGTGGCCCTGCTCGGCCGCGGCCCCCACGATCTTCTCGAGCAACACGGTCGTGCCCGTGCCGCGACGGCCCGCCGTAAAGGTCGAGTCGGCTACGGCAACGTCATCCGCCACGAGCACCGTGCGCACGTCGATGCGCGCGGCCTGGGCGAGTTCGGCGGCGAACTCGAAGTTGAGTACGTCGCCGGTGTAGTTCTTGACGATGTGCAGCACGCCCGCTCCGCGCTCGACGGCAATCGTCGCGGCGTGAATCTGGTCGGACGTGGGCGAGGTAAACACGTCACCCGCGACGGCGGCGTCGAGCATCCCGAAGCCCACATAGCCCGTGTGCAGGGGCTCGTGCCCCGAGCCGCCGCCGCTCACGAGCGCGACGGTGCCGTATTCCTTCGGCTCGGCGCGGTAGACGACCCGGCGCTCAAGATCGACGCGCACGCCGGGGTGCGCGAGCGCGAGGCCGCGCAGGGCGTCAGCGACGACCGTCTCGGGGGCAGAGATGAGCTTCTTCATCGCGGGGTCAGTCTAGGCCGGGGCCCCATGACAACGGCCCCGCATCCCTCGAGAGGAGCGGGGCCGTCGATAACGGTGCGGCGGATGCTGCCTAGAGCGCCGCGATGATCTCGCGCATGAGGGCGGCCGTCTCGCTCGGCGTCTTGCCGACCTTGACTCCGGCGGCCTCGAGGGCCTCCTTCTTCGCCTGCGCGGTGCCGGCCGAGCCGCTGACGATGGCGCCGGCGTGGCCCATCGTCTTGCCCTCGGGAGCGGTGAAGCCCGCCACGTAGCCCACGACGGGCTTCGTGACGTTGGCCTTGATGAAGTCGGCCGCGCGCTCTTCGGCGTCGCCACCGATCTCACCGATCATGACGATCGCCTTCGTCTCGGGGTCGGCCTCGAAGGCCGCGAGAGCGTCGATGTGCGTCGTGCCGATGATGGGGTCGCCGCCGATGCCAATCGCGGTTGAGAAGCCCAGATCGCGCAGCTCGAACATCATCTGGTAGGTCAAGGTGCCCGACTTCGAGACGAGGCCGATGGGGCCCTTGCCCGTGATGTTCGCGGGCGTGATGCCCACGAGCGACTCGCCCGGCGTGATGATGCCCGGGCAGTTGGGGCCGATGATGCGCGTCGCGTTGCCCGTCGCCTGAGCGTGCGCCCAGATCTCAGCCGAGTCGAGCACGGGTATGCCCTCGGTGATGATGACGAGCAGACCGATGCGAGCGTCGATGGCCTCGAACGCGGCGTCTTTCGAGAACGCCGGCGGAACGAAAGCGATCGACACGTCAGCGCCGGTCGCGGCCATGGCCTCGGCCACGGTCGCGAACACGGGCAGTTCGATGGGCGAGCCGTCGGCCGCGATGTGCGAGACGGTCGTGCCGGCCTTGCGGGCGTTCACGCCACCGACAACCTGCGTGCCGGCCTTGAGCATGAGGGCGGTGTGCTTCGTGCCCTCACCGCCCGTGATGCCCTGCACGATGACCTTGGAGTCTTTGTTCAGAAAGATCGACATTGTTCGCGTTTCCCTTACTTCGCGGCGAGCGCGGCAGCCTTGTCAGCGCCGTCGTCCATGGTCGTGGCGAGCGTGACGAGGGGGTGTGCTGCTGCGGCGAGAATCGCGCGCCCCTCGTCGACCTGGTTGCCGTCAAGGCGCACCACGAGCGGCTTGGTCGCCGAGTCGCCGAGCATCTCGAGGGCCGAAACGATGCCGTTGGCCACCGCGACGCACGAGGTGATGCCACCGAACACGTTGACGAACACGCTCTTGACCTGCGGGTCGCCCAGAATGACGTCGAGGCCAGCGGCCATAACCTCAGCCGACGCTCCACCACCGATGTCGAGGAAGTTGGCGGGCTTGACGCCGCCGTAGTTCTCGCCCGCGTAGGCAACAACGTCGAGCGTCGACATCACGAGGCCAGCACCGTTTCCGATGACCCCCACTTCGCCGTCGAGCTTGACGTAGTTGAGGTCGTGCTGCTTGGCCTTCGCCTCGAGCGGGTCAGCGGCATCCTTGTCTTCCAGGGCCTCGTGGCCCGGCTGACGGAACCCGGCGTTCTCGTCGAGGCTCACCTTGCCGTCGAGAGCAACAATGTCGCCAGCGCCCGTGAGCACGAGCGGGTTGACCTCGACGAGCGTGGCGTCTTCGGCAACGTACACGCCGTAGAGCAACACGAACACGGGGGCGACCTTCTCGATGAGGTCAGCCGGGAACTTCGCGGCCACGGCGATCTCACGAGCCTTGTCGAGCGTGATGCCCACGGCCGGGTCGACCGCCACGCGCGCGAGCGCCTCGGGGCGCTCTTCAGCGAGCTGCTCAATCTCCATGCCGCCCTCATAGCTGCAGAGGGCGAGGTAGTTGCGGTTGGCACGGTCGAGCAGCACCGAGAAGTAGTACTCCTCCTTGATGTCGGCGCCCTGCGCCACCATCACGCGCTTGACGACGTGACCCTTGATGTCGAGGCCCAGGATGTCGCGGGCCGCAGCCTCTGCGTCATCCGCGGTCTTGGCGACCTTGACGCCGCCGGCCTTGCCGCGGCCACCGGTCTTGACCTGCGCCTTGACAACCGTCACGCCACCGATCGACTCGGCCGCAGCGCGAGCCTCCTCGGGGGTGTCGGCAATGATGCCCTGCAGCACGGGAACACCGTGCTTCTCGAAGAGGTCTCGGGCCTGATACTCGAAAAGATCCACGCTGCTTGTCCCATCCGCGTGCGAAAAGAGAAAGAAAAGAGTCGCGGTCGGTCTCGGTGCCGTGGCTTCTCTCGACAGAGATATTTCTCGATATCGAGACACATCGCAGGCTCTACTGTAGCGGGCGCGGTCGCGCCTACTGACCCGCCGAGAGGCTTAGCGTGCGTCGTCGCGGCGCGCGATGAGCATGGTCACGTCGTCGCTACTCGTGCCGCGCGCGCGGGCTCGAATCGCTTCGATGATCTCCCACGGATCTTTCGCGAGCAACGCGAGCGCCACGAGGTTGTCGAGCGAGCGCAGCGAGCCGTCGTAGAGGTCGAGCACGCCATCACTCACGACGATGAGCGTGTCGCCCGGTTCGAGAATCGCGGTTTGCAGAGGCCACTCGGTTTCGGGGTCAACCCCGAGCGGTGGAGCGTTCGACCGCAGCCGCTCCGAGCTGCCATCGGCGCGCGCGATGATCGAGAGGCCGTGGCCCGCATCCACGTAGCTCAGTTCTCCCGAATCCATGTCGAGCCGCGCGTGAAAAGCGGTGACGAACACGCCCGCGTTGTTGAGGTCGATCGTGAGCGCCGCGGATGCCGCGTCGATCGCGCCCGCGACGTCAGCAAAGCGGGCCGCCGACCGCAGCACCGCTCGCACGGTCGCCGCGATGATCGAGGCTCCGATTCCTTTGCCCATGGCGTCGGCGAGCGTGAGCGCCGCGCCCTCGCCCACGGGGTACCAGTCGTAGAAGTCGCCGCCGACCGCGCGCGCGGGAATACACACGCCACCGATCTGCCAGCCCGGCATGCTCAACAGCTGCTGCGGGAGCAAACCCTGTTGCACTTCGGATGCCCGACTGAGCTCTTGGCTCACTGTCAACTCTTGCTGCACCCAGCCGGCGAGGTCGCGCAACATCTCGGTCTCGCGCGCCGAGAAGTGCCGCGGCGTCGAGTCGTACACGCAAAACGCCCCGATGCGTTCTCCGCCGGCGGCATACAGCGGAAAGCCCGCATAGAACGCGAGCAGCCCCGGCACGACCCGGTCGGAATATCGCGGGTCGGCCGTCATGTCGGTCACCACGAATGGGTCGTTGCCTGTGATCGTCACGGTGCACATCGACGCTTCGCGCGCCATCTCGACGGGGCCGGCGCCCGACACCGACTTCGCCCACTGGCGGTCTCCGTCGATGAAGTTGACCGCCGCGGTCTCAACGCCAAAGAGCTGGCGCGCGAGACGTGTGACGCGGTCGAACCGCTCTTCGGGTGCGGTGTCGAGAATTCCCATGTCCTCGAGGGCGCGTTGCCGGGCCATCTCGTCGATGACGCCCGAAATCGAGATGGAGGGCATGACTTTGCGCCCTCGCTTCGACGAGGGCGAGCGCCGCGCTCGCACGACCGTCCAGTAGTTGACCCCGTCAACCCGTCGATGTTCGACGCTGTCGTTGAGCGCTTGCATGATCGGCAGACCGCGACCACGCTCTGACAACTGATCGGGCATGCTGCGGTCACTGAGGTCGACGTGCTCGACCGAACCCTCATCCGTCGCGGTTGCCTCGATGCGGTCATCAGAGACGACGACAGTCAGGGTGAAGCGAATGGCCTGGCCCCGGTTGGCGTGCTCGATCACGTTGGCCGTGAGCTCAACGATCGAGAGCTCGGCTGCCATGCGGTCGGCCGGGTCGAGCCGAGGAGTCTGCGCCCAGATGGTCGCGAGCAGGTCTTGAACGGTGTCAACGGTGTCGGGCGGGCTGCTCAAGCGCAGCGTGCGCGACACAATCTCAGGCATGGGGGAACGCGTCGCCGACCGTGTCGTAACTCTTCAGCACGGAGCCCATGTTGGTGAGCTCGAGCACGAGTTGCGCTTGCTCGGCCGGGCGCACAAGCCGCAGATCGCCACCGGATGCCCGCACGGCCTTGAGCCCTGACACGAGTGCACCCAGCCCCGACGAGTCGAGAAACACGACTTGCGAAAGGTCGACGGCCACGTTGGGGTGGTTCGAGTCGATGGCCGACTCGATGGCCTCGCGCATGCGGGCAGCGGTCACCATGTTGAGCCGGCCCCCGACAGTCACCTCGGCAACGCCAAACGGGTGATGCACCACGGTGATCTCCATCGAGCCCCCTTCGAAATGCGGTCCCATCATTATGGGGGTGGAGGGCCGCTACAGCTTTTCGATCGGGCTGATTTTGATCAAGAGTCGCTTGCGCCCCGCCGTCTCGAACTGCACTTCGGCAATGCTCTTCGGCCCGACGCCCGTGACGGCGCTTACGGTTCCGTCGCCGAAATCGACGTGACGGATGCGGTCGCCCGGTGCGAGGGTCAGGTCACCGTTGTCGCGCACGGTCGCCGTCACGCGGTTGGCCCACTCGGTCTTGGGCTTGCCCGCGGGCAGTGAGGCCGAGTAGCGGAAGCCGTCGCGCGCCGTGCCCAGGCTGCGCGTGCTCGAGCGCATCCCCATTCCCGGCGAATCACGCCAGTCGATGAGCTCGGTGGGAATCTCTTGCAGATACCGGCTCGGGCTCGCCACGACGGTGTCGCCGAACGTCGAGCGCGTCATGGCAAGGCTCAGGTGCAGCACCTTGCGGGCGCGCGTGATGCCCACGTAGAACAGTCGCCGCTCTTCAGCCGGGCCGCCCGGCTCGCTCGCACTCATCTGGTGCGGCAGCAGATTCTCTTCGACGCCCGTGATGAACACAGCGTCATACTCGAGCCCCTTGGCGGTGTGCAGCGTCATAAGTGAGACGGTTCCGCTCGAGTCGTCGAGGTCGTCGGCCGCGGCAACGAGCGCCACCTCCGTGAGAAAGTCGATGAGGCGGCCCTCGGGGTTGTTCTTCTGAAAGTCGCGCGTCACGGCGACGAGCTCTTCGACGTTTTCGGCGCGGGCTTCATCTTGCGGGTCGCGGCTCGCGCGCAGCGTGCTGAGGTAGCCGGTGGCCTCGATGATCCCCGTCAGCAGATCCGGCACCAAGGCGGTGTCGATCGAGTCGGATGCTCGGTCAAGAATCGCCGCCAGGTCAAGAATCGCCGTGGTCACTTTGGGGCCGAGGCCGAGCGCCGCGGCATCCCGCAGCGCATCGTGCATCGTGCCGCCGAGCTCGTCGGCGTGGTTGGCGAGGGCCGTTTCGGTCGCCGGCCCGATGCCCCGCTTGGGGGTGTTCAGGATGCGCCGCATCGCGAGGCCATCGGCCGGATTCGCGACCGCGATGAGGTAGGCCATGAGGTCTTTGATCTCGGCGCGCTCGTAGAACTTGGTGCCGCCGAGCACGCGGTAGGGCAGGCCCGCCCGAATGAAGATCTCTTCGAGTGCGCGCGTTTGAGCGTTGGTTCGGTAGAACACCGCGATCTGGCTGTAGGGCGTGCCGCCCTCGTGCAGCCGCGCGACTTCATCGGCGACAAATTGGGCTTCGTCGTGTTGCGTGTAACCCGTGAAGCCCACGATCTTGTCGCCCGCACCCACGGCCGTGAAGAGGTTCTTGGCGATGCGGTCGAAGTTGTTGGCGATGACGGCGTTGGCCGCGTCGAGAATCGTCTGGGTCGAGCGGTAGTTCTGTTCGAGCAGCACGACCTCGGCGCCCGTGAAGTCGCGCTCGAACTCGACGATGTTGCGAATGTCGGCACCTCGGAAGGCGTAGAT
>JBJOPU010000075.1:0-6728 GCA_046050505.1 Actinomycetota bacterium | reverse complement strand
GCACGCAAGATCTCGTCGATGCGCTTGCCGCCGACGGGGGAGTGCGCCGGTTCGCCGGGATCACGGGCCTTCCGCTCGCCACGTACTTCAGCGCCACCAAGATCGCGTGGATTCTCGACAACGTTGATGGCGCGCGTGCTCGCGCCGAGGCCGGCGAGTTGCTGTTTGGCACGATCGATACGTGGCTGCTGTGGAACCTGACGGGTGGCGTCGCGGGCGGCGTTCACGCGACCGATGTGACCAACGCGAGCCGCACGCTGCTCATGAATCTGCGCACGCTCGACTGGGACGACTCGCTGCTCGCCGCGTTTGGCGTGCCACGCGTCATGCTGCCCAAGATTCGCTCGTCAGCTGAGGTCTTTGGTCACGCGTACCCGGGGTCGTTGCTGCGGGAGGTGCCGATAGCGGGCATCCTGGGCGACCAGCAAGCGGCGACGTTCGGTCAGGCCGCCTTCGAGGCGGGTGCCTCGAAGAACACGTACGGCACCGGCAACTTCTTGATCGTCAACACGGGCGAGCAGATCGTGGCCTCGCAGCACGGGCTACTCACGACGGTTGCGTACCAGCTGGGCGACGAAGCCCCGCGGTACGCGCTCGAGGGCTCAGTGGCCGTCACCGGTTCACTCGTGCAGTGGCTTCGCGACAACCTGCAGTTGCTGTCGTCGTCGGCCGAGGTCGAGACCTTGGCGGCGTCGGTTCCCGACACGGGCGGCGCCTACATCGTGCCGGCCTTCAGCGGACTTTTCGCCCCCCACTGGCGGCCGGATGCTCGCGGCGCGATCGTCGGACTCACCCGGTTCATCACGCGCGCGCACTTGGCCCGCGCCGCACTCGAGTCAACCGCCTTCCAGTCGCGCGAGGTCATCGACGCCGCCAACAGCGAGGTGCCCGTGCCGATCGCCGAACTGCGCGTTGACGGCGGCATGACGGCCAACGAGTTGCTCATGCAGTTTCAGGCCGACATTCTCGGTATTCCCGTGGTGCGGCCGCGCATTATCGAGACGACCGCGCTCGGGGCTGCCTACGCCGCCGGGCTCGCGGTCGGCTTCTGGTCATCGCGCGACGAGTTGACCGCGCTGTGGCACGAAGGCCGTCGTTGGGAGCCCACGATGGACGAGGCCGAGCGCGAGCGACGACTGCGTGTCTGGAAGAAGGCCGTTTCTCGAACGCTCGACTGGGTCGACGACGACACCAGCGCCTAGCGCGCGAGGAGGGTCGGCAGGGCGAGCAGGCTCGGGATGCTCGGCACGCCCGCCGGCGCATCGCCCTCGGCGTGGTCGGTCATCGGGTTGCGGTCGCGGCCACGGTCGAGCCAGATGCCGAGCATCCCGGCGTCGTGCGCCCCGACGGCGTCGGTGCGCACCCGGTCGCCCACATACGCGCACTGCGCAGGCTCGACCTCGAACGCGCGGGCCGCGGCGTGGAAGATCGCCAAGTCGGGCTTAGTCACACCCAGCTCGCCCGAGGCGATGACGCGGCCCTGTCGGGCTGGCTCGTCAAGTGATCCGTCGGCGCGCACCGCCGTGAGGTCGAGGCGATCCCACAGGCCAATGCGCTGCAGCTTGTCGATCTGAAACGCGAGGTCACCGTTGGTGATGATGCCGACGCGGACGCCGTCGAGCGCCTCGAGGGTGGGGAGCACGTCGTCGAACAGCCGCCAGGCGTCGCGATAGCCGACGAGGTAGCGGTCGAACCAGGCGAGCGCCTCCTCGTCACTGACCTCGATGCCGTACGGCGCGAGCAGGTCGCGGGCCCGAGCGACGCGCTGGCCCAGGTAGGTGAGCTCGCCCGTGAGGTAGCGCGAATAGTGGCGCTCTTCGAGCTCGGCCCACCGCCGTTGAACCGCGGCGGTCTCATCGGCGGCAAAGGCACCGCCCGCTGACTTTTGGGCGAGCGCAATCGCCTCTTGAACCGCGCGCGTGTGCGCCATGAGTGTGTCGTCGAGGTCGAAGAGCACGACCTCGATCGGGCTGGTCACGCGCGCGGCAAGAAGCCGAGCGCGTCGTACACGCGCGTCAGCGTGGCATCGGCGATCTCTTCGGCCCGCGAAGCGTTGAGCGCGAGCAAGCGGTCGAGCTCGGCGGGGTCGTCGAGCAACTCCAGGGTGCGGGTGCGAATCGGGGTGAAGGCCTCGACGACGGCCTCGGCAACAGCCGTCTTGAGGGCGCCGTACTGCAGGCCATCGAACGAGGCGACGAGGGCATCCGTCGTCTCGCCCGTCAGCAGGGCGAGAATCGACAGCAGGTTCGAGACTCCGGGCTTCTCGGCCGGGTCGAACGACACGACACCCGACGAGTCGGTCACGGCCGACTTGACCTTCTTGGTGAGCACCGACGGCTCGTCCATGAGCCACAGGATGCCCGCGGGGCTCTCGCCCGACTTCGACATCTTCGACCCAGGGTTCTGCAGGTCGTACACCTTGGCGGTCTCTTTCAGAATGCGCACCTCGGGAACGACGAGGGTGTCGCCGAAGCGCGCGTTGAAGCGCGCCGCGAGGTCGCGCGTGAGCTCGATGTGCTGCCGCTGGTCCTCACCGACGGGCACGACGACGGCGTCGTAGAGCAAGATGTCGGCGGCCTGCAAGATCGGGTAGGTGAAGAGCCCGACCGAGGCGACATCAAGGCCGCCCTTCGCCGACTTGTCTTTGAACTGGGTCATGCGGCTCGCCTCGCCGAACCCGGTGATGGTGTTGAGCACCCAGGCGAGTTGCGCGTGCGCGCTCACGTGCGACTGTACGAAGAGCGTCGAGTGCTCGGGGTCGATACCCGCGGCGATGTACTGCGCGGCCGTGCGACGCGTCTGCTCGCGCAGCGCGGCGGGGTCTTGCGGCACCGTGATGGCGTGCAGGTCGACGACGCAGAACACCGCGTCGTGGGTCGCCTGCATGTCACGCCACTGCAGCAGGGCTCCGGCATAGTTGCCGAGGTGCAGGCTGGCGGCGGAGGGCTGCATGCCCGAGAACAGGCGCGGAAGACTCATACGTCTATTGTCTCAGCGCGCTACGGCAGCAGGTAATCCACGACGACGGGCGCGTGGTCGCTCCACCGGGTGTCCCATGAGGGCGCGCGGTCGACGGCGTAGCTCTGCACGGTCGCGGCGAGGGCCGGCGTCGCCACGTGGTAGTCGATCCGCCAGCCCGTGTCGGTATCGAAGGCCTGCCCACGCTGTGACCACCAGGTGTAGGGGCCGGAAACCTCTCCGGCATGCACGCGGCCCACGTCGACCCACCCGAGGCCGGGGCGCGTGACGCCGTCGACGCACTCGATGGGAGCATCCCGCTCGCCGAAGAAGCGGTCGAAGTACGCGCGTTCTTCGAGCAGGAAGCCCGCGTTCTTGCGGTTGCCCTTCCAGTTCTTGATGTCGAGCTCGCGGTGGCCGACGTTGAGGTCGCCGACGACGAGGGCGTAGGGCGTGTGCGCGGCGAGCAGCGGCAAGCGCTCGGTCATCGCCTCGAGAAACTTGTACTTCTCGACCTGTTTCGGGGTGTCAACCTCGCCGGAGTGCACGTAGCAGCTGACGACCGTGAGGGTCGTGCCGCCCACGTCGAGGTCGGCCTCGATCCAGCGCCCGGCCGAGTCGAAGTCGTCGGGGCCGAGCGCAACCCGGTGCGCGGCGAACTCGCGACGCGCGGCGATCGCCACGCCCGCGCGGCCTTTGGCGGTGGCGGCGTCGTGCACGACCGTCCAGTCGGAGCCGAGCAGGCCCGTGACGTCATCGGTGGATGCCCGCACCTCTTGCATCGCGAGCACGTCAACGTTGCGCGCCGCGAGCCACTCGGCCATGCCCTTGCGAAACGAGGCTCGAATGCCGTTGACGTTGACAGAAGCGATGCGCACAGTGGTCGGCATGCGCTCAGTCTACGAGCGCGAACCGACGCGGGGCTGTGCCCTCAGCGCCGCCCGAAGAATTGTCAGCGCCGCCCAAACAGGCGCCGGTACCACGGCGGTTCGACGGGCTCGGGCTCCGGTTCAAACGCTGCGACGTATGCTCGCGCGGCTTCGAGTCGCTTTGCCTCGTAGACGGGGTCGAGCACGACACCGTCGTGGGCGACGCCGAGGGCGATCCACATCGCGGCGAGCAAGATCACCTGGCTCACGAAGTTGAACCAGATGAGCACGCCGACGAACACAGCGAACGAGGCGAGCAGCGGGTTGGTGCTGGCTCCGCCAAGCAGGGTGTTGCCGAGCACCTTGAGACCGCCCAGCGCTGCAGCCCCGATGAGCGCGCCGGGGATGAGGCGCCGGAGTGGGATGCGCATTCCGGAGAGCACGCGGTAGAGCATCCCGAGCATGATCGTGTCGAGAACAAACATGACGGTAAGCGTGACGATACGACCCACCGCGGTGGTCGACCCCGAATCGCGGATGCCCAACCACTCGAGCACGCTCTCCATCGCCACCGTGCCGCTCACCGAGAGTCCGGCCGAGACCAGAAGCAGAACGCCGAAGCCGAGGGCGAGGCCGGCGTCTTTGAGCTTGAGCAGGTAGTAGTTGGTGCGCGGCCCGGGGAGGTCGAACATGATGCGAATCGCGTCGCGCGCGCCCGCCATCCAGCCGAGGGCGGAGAGAAAAAGACCGATGAGGGCGATCGCACCCGTCCAACCAAAGATGGTTGCTTCGAGCAGAAGCTCAGGGTCGATGACACCCTCGCCGCTGCCTTCGGGGTCGATGAGGCCGGGCACGGTTTGCTGCAGCACCTCGATGAGGGCGAGCTGCAGGTCGCGGTTGCCCGAGACGATGAGGCCCGCGATCGAGAACCCGACCCAAAGCGCCGCAAAGACGGCGAACACGGCCTGGTACGCGAGGCCAGCCGAGAGCAGGTAGCCGCGCTTCTCGCCGAAGACGATGAACACCTTGACGGGCTTGAACTCCATGACCCAGGCGACCGTGCGCTCAATCCACGCGAAGAGTCGCGCCCACCAGCCTGGGCGGGTGTCGGCGTCAGACTCACTCACCCCGCCACCATAGCGAAGGCCCCGGAGATCACCCCCGGGGCCTTCGCGCGAAAACACCGCAGAACTACGGGCGACCCCGCAGCATCGCCTGCTTGACCTCAGAGATCGCCTTGGTGACCTCGATGCCACGCGGGCACGCCTCCGAGCAGTTGAAGGTCGTGCGGCAGCGCCACACGCCCTCTTTGTCGTTGAGGATGTCGAGGCGCACCTGAGCGGCGTCGTCGCGGCTGTCGAAGATGAAGCGGTGGGCGTTGACGATCGCGGCGGGGCCGAAGTACTGACCGTCGGTCCAGAACACGGGGCACGACGAGGTGCACGCGGCGCACAGGATGCACTTGGTCGTGTCGTCGAAACGCGCGCGCTGCTCGATCGTCTGAATGCGCTCTTTGTCGGGCTTCGAGTTGGCCTGCAAGAACGGCTGCACGGCCCGGTACGACGCGAAGAACGGCTCCATGTCGACGATGAGGTCTTTCTCGAGCGGCAGGCCCTTGATCGCCTCGATGTAGATGGGCTTCGTGATGTCGAGATCTTTGATGAGCGTCTTGCACGCGAGGCGGTTACGGCCGTTGATGCGCATGGCGTCGGAGCCACAAATGCCGTGGGCGCATGAGCGGCGGAACGACAGCGTGCCGTCTTGCTCCCACTTCACCTTGTGCAGGGCATCGAGCACGCGGTCGGTCGAGTACATCTGCACATCGAAGTCTTGCCAGTAGGGCTCGGTGTCGTTCTCGGGGTCGAACCGACGGATGATGACCGTGACGGTGAACTCTTGAACAGCACCGACTTCGGCGGGGGCGGTCGCCATCAGTACTTCCTCTCCATCGGCTGGTAGTGGGTAATCACGACGGGCTTCCAATCCATGCGGATGTGGTCGCTCGCGTCGGCGCTGTGCGCGTCGCCCGTGAGGTAGGCCATCGTGTGCTGCATGTAGTCGGCGTCGTTGCGGTCGGGGTAGTCGTCGCGCATGTGTCCGCCACGGCTCTCTTTGCGGTTGCGCGCGGAGTAGACGACAACCTCGGCGATGTCGAGCAAGAAGCCCAACTCGATTGCCTCGAGAAGGTCGGTGTTGAACCGCTTGCCCCGGTCGTGAATGCCGATGTTTTGGTAGCGCTCGCGCAGCGACTGGATGGTCTTCGTCACACTCTCGAGGCTTTCTTCGGTGCGGAACACCTGAGCGTTCTTGTCCATCTCTTCTTGCAGCTCTTTGCGCAGCACGGCAACGCGCTCGGTGCCATTCGACGTGCGCAGGCGCTCAACGAGTTCGCGCACCTCTTTCGCCGGGTCGGCGGGCAGCGGCACGAACTCGGCGCTGTTCGCATACTCGACCGAGTAGCGGCCGGCACGCTTGCCGAACACGTTGATGTCGAGCAGCGAGTTGGTGCCGAGGCGGTTCGAGCCGTGCACCGAGACGCACGCACACTCGCCTGCGGCGTAGAGGCCGGGGATGACGGTGTCGTTGTCGCTCAGCACCTCGGCCTTGATGGTGGTCGGAATGCCACCCATCGCGTAGTGGGCCGTCGGCATGACGGGCACCGGTTCGACGACGGGGTCGACGCCGAGGTAGGTGCGCGCAAACTCCGTGATGTCGGGAAGCTTGGTCTCCAGCACCTCGGCACCGAGGTGGGTGCAGTCGAGCAAGACGTAGTCTTTGTTCGGCCCGGCTCCGCGACCCTCGGCAACCTCTTGCACCATGCAGCGCGAAATGATGTCGCGCGGCGCGAGGTCTTTGATGGTCGGGGCGTAGCGCTCCATAAAGCGCTCACCGCTCGCGTTG